>VFKJ01000683.1 GCA_009885595.1 Myxococcales bacterium
GCAGGTGCTTTGAACAACGGCGCCGCTCCAGTCTGATTCGTCGCCGCGTCCGCAGGAGAACCCGCGGCAGGGGTACCACCCGCAGCAGCAGCAGCAGCAGCAGCGGCGGCGCCAACCTCCGCCTTGATCTCGTTCTTCGTCGCGTCCTCGATCGCCTTCAGCTGGCTCTTCATGCCGTTGACGAAATCGGTCACGTCATGGGTCCCCACGACGTTGTCGCCCTTCGCAAGGGCGTTCCAGACATCCATGTTGGCGAGCAGCCGTTGGGCTGCGGCCTTGGCCGCGGGATTCGGGGCGACCGTGTCGTTCGCCAGGGCCCGGAGGTTGTCCAGGGTCAGAGTCCCGTCTCCCGTGATGAAGCCCGTGTACTGGTCAATGAGTGCGAAGTCGTTCTCGAGGCTCTTCCAGGTCTCGTACTTCTCCTTCAACTTGACGTACTCAGGGTTGTCCTTCAGCCGCTCCTCCGTCATCTGCTTGATTTCTTTGTAGCCGGGCGTCTTCGTCGGAGTCGCCTCGCGGGCGCCATCGGTCGGGGTCGAACCCGACGACTGCTGAGATTGATCCGCCGGCGTGACCGAGTTCCCTTCGGCTTGCTGGTGCGGGGTGGTGGCCTGCTCTGCGTCGGCGATGGGACGCTCGATGCCGGTCGCAACCTGCTGTCTGATTTCAAAACTCATGTGCTTGCTCCTCGGTCATTGGGCGAAATGCCCGTTGGTGGAGCCGGCACCTCGCAGGGTGTGTGCCAGTCGGACTCACGAGGCGTTTCGCGCCCTTGCAACACACCGAAGGTCCCGAGGCCGTCGATGACAGTCCGCAGGCCGGGACGTAGGGTCCGGCCGCGATGCGCGCCCTCGGACTCGATCTCGGCACCAGGACCATCGGGCTCGCGGTCTGCGACGAGCTCGGCATTACCGCCCAGGGCCTGCCGACGCTCGAGCGCCGCGGCCCGCGCAAAGACCTCGAGGCGCTGGCCGAGCGCGTCGCCGAGTTCTCGATCGATCGCTTCGTGATCGGCCTTCCGCTCAACATGGACGGCAGCGAAGGGCCCCGCGCCGACTTCACTCGCA
>VFKJ01000387.1 GCA_009885595.1 Myxococcales bacterium
CCCCCAGGGGAGAGGGTCGGGGAGAGGGGTGAGACCCCGTGCTCGCCTCCTCTCCCCAACCCTCTCCTCCGCGGGAGGAGAGGGAGACAGGTGTTTCTCCTCTGCGTGCTCGTCACCACCGCCTGGTTCATCCACGGGCTCGACGGCACCCTGCACCACCGCCAGCCGTCTCACTTGCTGCTCGACCGCACCGGCAAGTTCCTCGGTGAAGTCCCCGGCAGTCACGAAGCGTGGGGCTTCTGGCCGGCGCCGGCGCAGCTGCCGGACAAGGTGGTCATCACCACCCTCGAGACCGAAGACCGCAACTTCCACGAGCACTCCGGAGTCCACTTCCCCTCGATCGCCCGCGCCGCCTGGCAGAACCTGAAGAACGGGCGGGTGATCTCCGGCGCCTCGACCATCCCCATGCAGCTGGCGCGGCTGCAGCACCCCAAGTCGCGCACGCTCTTCGCCAAGCTGCAGGAAGCGGCCGAGGCGATGCTGCTCATTCACCGCTTCGGCCACGACCAGGTGCTGCACCACTACCTCACGGTCGCGCCCTACGGGAACCGCTGCCACGGGGTGGTGCGCGCCTCGAAGCTCTACTTCGACAAGCCGATCGAAGATCTCTCCTGGCTGCAGGCCGCGTACCTCGCCGCGCTGCCGCAGCAGCCGGGCCGGATGTCTCCGTGGACGACCGGCGGCCACCAGCTCGCGCTCAACCGCGCCCGCCGCATCTTGCGGCAGCTGCACGCGCGCCAGGTGATCACCGACGAGGACCTGCACATCGCGCTCAACTCCGACTTGAAGGTGGTCCCGCGCCCCAGGCGGCACGTGGAGGCGATGCACTTCCTTCTCGCGGCCGCCAGGGAAGTCCGGGGGAGCGCCGAGGTGGTGCACCACACCACGCTCGATCTCGACGTGCAGACCCGCACCTTCCGCGCGCTCAACGAAAACCTCTCGCGGCTGCGCGGCGTGGGCGCGAGCAACACCGCGGGGCTGGTCGTCGAGCTCGCCACCGGAGACGTGCTCGCCTCGGTCGGCAGCGCGAACTACTTCGACCTCGACGCCCGCGGGGCGATCGACTTCCTCGAGACGCGCCGCTCACCCGGCTCTGCGCTCAAGCCGTTCATCTACGGCCTCGCGCTCGAGAAGGGCACGCACACCGCCGCCACCGCGATCGCCGACACCCCGGTGGAGTTCGAGGTGCCCGGCGGCGGCCTGTACGTGCCCGAGAACATCACCCACACCTTCCTGGGGCCGATGCTGCTGCGCGAGGCGCTGGGCAACTCGCGCAACATCCCCGCGCTGCGGGTGCTCGCGCAGGTCGGCGTGGACGAGGCCCTCGAGCGCTTCGAGCGCGGCGGCGTGCAGGGCGTTCGCTTCGCCCCCGAGGCGTACGGGCTGGGCCTGGCGATCGGCGCGCTGCCGGTGACGCCCAACGAGCTGGCCACGCTGTACACCGCGCTCGCCAACCGCGGGCAGACCGTCCCCCTGCGCCGCTTCCTCGACGCGCCGAAGGCCGCGGGCGCGCGCATTCTCTCGAACGACGCCGCGATGCTGACCGCCCACATCCTGGCGGACCCGGGCGCGCGCCGGCCCGGCTTCCCCGTCGGTGGTCCGCTCGACTTCGATCACGCGGTCTCCATCAAGACCGGCACCAGCCAGGGCTACCGCGATGCGTGGGCGGTCGCGTTCGACGATCGCGTGCTGGTGGTGACGTGGCTGGGCAATCACGACTGGCGCCGCATGAACCTGGCTTCCGGGGCTACGGCGGCGGCGCCGGCTGCGCACCGCGTTCTCGAAGAGGTCTCCCCCACCCGCTCACCGCACCTCATCCCGATGATGGAGCGCCCTTTGCCCGCCTCGCTGGTGCAGCGCGAGGTGTGCGCTGTCTCGGGCCACGTGCCGGGGCCCGGCTGCAGCAACACCCGCACCGAGTGGTTCATCCCCGGCACGGAGCCGCATGAGGCTTGCCCCTTCCACGTCGAGGTGGCGATCGACTTACGCAACCACTTGAGGGCGGGGCCGTCGTGTCCCGCGCAGTTCGTGATCAAACAGCAGCTGCTCGATCTGCCCGAGACCTACGAGCCCTGGGCGCGCAAGCAGCGCCTGGCCATCGCGCCGGCGGCGTTCTCTGCGCTGTGCCCCGCGACCGCCGAGCTCGCCCCGAAGATCGCCATCCGTGAGCCGCGGCCGAAGAGCCGGTACCTGTTCGATCCCGACACCCCGATGGAGCTGTCCACCGTGCGCTTTGCCGCCGCCGTCACCCCGGCCAACGAAGACATCGTGTGGCTCGTCGATGGCGCGCCGGTGGGCCGCGTGGGCTACCCCCACGAGCTGCGCTGGCACCTCTCGCCGGGCACCCACGTCATTCGCGCGCGGCTGGCGCAGTCAGGTGAAACCACCGCCGCGGTCACCGTAGTGGTCGACGACTGACTTGTATCTCAGGCGACCAGCGCGGGCTGCTCCGCGGCCATCATCGAGTCGCGCGTCAGCACCAGCCAGCCCTGCAGCATCGGCTTCTCTATCAACAGCGCATCGATGCTCGCGTCGAGGTCCAGCAGACCGCGGGCCTCATTCACGGTCACCGCTTCCTTCACCTCGATGACGCGCTGCAGGGGAAGCATGCGCACCGGGGCCTCGGGCAGCCGAGGAGAGAGCCGGAGCACCGCGTCAGCGCGGAGCAGGCCCATCACCGTCTGGTCTTCATTGAGCACCAGCACCACCTCGTAACGTCCGGCCTGGACCATGTCGGCTACCACCCACAGTGGAGCTGATTCCACGACGACGGCAGCTGAGGTCGACCATCCGCTCGCGAGCATGTCGCCCGCCTGAGCAGGTTCCGGGCCGTCGCTAAATGAGCGAACTGAGGCGCACTTCCCGCGCTGATTTCATTTCGATTCCGCAGCCGCTTTCACAATTGAAAGGAGCGCCGGCGACCTCGCTCCCATTTGCCCCGCGGCGAAGCACAACGAGCCGAGGCGGCGTGCAGCGTGGAGGGCGCGGTCAGGTGTACGCGATGGCGCGCACGTCTGCCGCGTTGGCGCGGTCTTTTCGCAAGAGCGTGGTGCGGGCGTACTTGCTGAAGACGCGGCGCGCCGCGCGCTCGTCCGTCACCGTCCCGTAACCCAGCGACCTGGAGAACGAAGTGGTGACGTTCCAGAGGAACGAGGCGCGATCAGTCCAGTCGCGCCAGGCGTGCTCGCCGGTCGCGTCGCCGACCAATTCCCCGAGCGCGGTCTTGAGCTCGTCGAACATCTGGGTGAGGCGCGGCTGCAGATCCGCGGGCGACTCCGAGATGCCGCGGGCGACCTCGGCGAACAGGGCCTCGTGACCGCTCTCCTTGCGCAGCGCGCGGAAGGTATCGAGCACGAGGATGTTGGTGGTGCCTTCCCAGATGGGCAGCACCTGGGCGTCGCGCAGCACCCGGGCCAGCGGCCAGTCTTCGATGTAGCCGTTGCCGCCCAGCGCCTCCACGCCCTCGGAGCACACCGCCACCGCCTGCTTGCCCAGCACGTACTTGAGCAGGGGGGTGAGCATGCGCAGCGTGCGGCGATCGGCTTCGGTGGAGCGGCCGCTCTCGATGCGGTCCATCAACTCGACGCCGCGGAAGGCCCAGTTGAGCGCCAGGCGCTGCTCGCAGACCATGTCCATCAGGGTCTCGGCCATCAGCGGGTGATCGATCACCTTCTTGCCGAAGGCGACGCGCTCCTCGGCCCAGTCGATCGCCTCCACCACCGCGCGGCGCATCACCGCCACCGACGCCACCGCGTTGTAGAGCCGCGAGAGGTTCAGCATCACCGTCATCTGGTGGAAGCCCTCGCCGGGGCCGCCCAGCAGGTAAGCCGTCGCGCCCTCCAACGTCACCTCGCCCGACGGAAAACTGCGCTCGCCCAGCTTGTCCTTGATGCGATTGACCCGGAAGGCGTTGCGCTTGCCGTTCTCGAGGGTCTTCGGGAGCACATAGAGCCCCAGCCCCCGCGTCCCGGGCACCGAGCCCTCGGGCCTGGCGAGGATCATGATCACGTCGGCGTCGACGTTGGAGCAGAACCACTTGTCGCCCCACAAC
>VFKJ01000342.1 GCA_009885595.1 Myxococcales bacterium
ACCAACCTCGGCACGGTGTTCGCGCTGCAGTTGGTCAGCACGGGCGGATGAACCGGAGCGGAAGATGCGCCGAGGCGGAACGACCGAGTGAAACAGATCCGGGTGGTGGCAGCGCTGATCGTCGACCCGGGTGACGCGGGGCGCTTCCTGGTGCAGCAGCGTCTGCCCGACAAGGCCCGCCCGAACCTGTGGGAGTTCCCCGGCGGGAAGGTCGAGCCCGGAGAGACCGATGAAGCCGCCCTGGTGCGCGAGTGCCGGGAAGAGCTGGCGGTGGAGTTGACCGTCGGCCGCAGGTTGTGGGGCAACACGCATGCGTACAGCGATCTGACGGTGGAGCTCGAGCTGTTCGCCGCAAAGATTCACGAGGGTGAGCCGAAGCCCCTCGGAGCGCAGGCGCTGCGGTTCTGCACGCCCAGGCAGATGCAGGCGCTCCCGTTCTGCGAGGCGGACCTGCCGCTGTTGGAGTCGCTCGTCAGCGGTGCCGTCCCGACGCGATGAGCCCCGTTCACCCCGAGCGGAGTCGAGGGGCCACCTCCCTCACCGAGCTCGCGCTGCTCTTCCTCCGGCTGGGCACCACGGCCTTCGGCGGCCCCGCGGCGCACGTGGCGATGATGCAGGACGAGGTGGTGAAGCGCCGCCGCTGGATGAGCGAGGAGCGCTTCCTCGATCTCGTGGGCGCGACCAACCTCATCCCCGGGCCGAACTCGACCGAGCTCGCGATTCACATCGGCTTCGATCGGCGCCGCTGGGCGGGGCTGGTGGTCGCAGGGGTGAGCTTCATCGTGCCGGCGACGCTGATCACCGCGCTGTTCGGCTGGGCCTACGTGACGTTCGGCACGCTGCCGGCCGTGGGCTGGGTGCTCTACGGCGTGAAGCCGGTGATCCTCGCCGTGGTGGTGCAGGCGATCTGGGCGCTCACGCCGAAGGCCGCGCGCGATGGGTGGCTGCGGTTTCTCGGGGCCGTCGCTGTGGTGCTGTCGGCGGTCGGCGTCAACGAGCTGCTGGTGCTCTTCGGCGCGGGCTTCATCGCGATGATCGGCCGCCAGCCGAAAGGGCCTGCCCCGAAGCTGGCGCAGATCGTTCCGCTCGCGGTCCCCGGAGTGGCCGTCGCAGCCGCGAGCCAGGTGACCCTGAGCTCGTTGTTCCTCGTCTTCCTGAAGGTAGGCTCGGTGCTCTTCGGGAGCGGCTACGTGCTGCTCGCGTTCCTGCGCGCGGACCTGGTGCAGCGGCTGGGCTGGCTCACCGAGGCGCAGCTGATCGACGCGATCGCGGTGGGGCAGATCACGCCGGGGCCCGTCTTCACCACCGCGACGTTCATCGGGTACGTGCTGGCAGGGCCGGGTGGGGCGCTCGTCGCGACGCTGGGGATCTTCCTGCCCGCGTTCGTCTTCGTGGCGCTGAGCGGACCGCTGGTGCCGCGGATCCGTCGATCGGCCTGGGCGGGCGCCTTCCTCGACGGAGTGAACGTTGCTTCGCTGGCGTTGATGGCGGTGGTGACCTTCCAGCTCGGCGCGGCGGCGCTGATCGATCCGTGGACGCTGGTGCTGGGTTTCCTGAGCGCGACGATGCTGGTGCGGTTCAAGACGAACTCGACGTGGTTGGTGCTGGGCGGCGCGGCGGCGGGTGGGGTGCTGCACCTGACCGGGCTGGCGAGCTAGCCGATGCGATTTCTCGAGCGCACCTTCCAGCTGACGAAGGGCGTGGGGCCCTGGCGGGAGCGCGATCTGTGGGCGCGCGAGCTGGCGACCTGGACCGACTTCGAGGCGGCGGCGGCTCGCGGCGTGGTGATGAACGAGCGGCTCGATCGCGAGCTGCTCGAGGCGATCGCGAAGACGCGCGACGCGTTGAACCGCAGGTCGCTGGCTGAGCTCGCCACCCTGGTGCCGGTGAAGGAGCACTGGCGGCTCTACGGCCACTTCCTCGAGGACGCGGCGTTCTTCGACATCGAGGCCGATGGTGAGCACGTGCCCACCGTGGTGGGCGTGATGGATCGGCAGGGCGTCGCGACGTTTCGACGTGGGCACACGATGAATCAGCTCCCGGCGCGGCTCGCGAAGAGCCCGATCTGGGTGACCTTCAACGGCTCGGTGTTCGACGTGCCGGCGCTGGAGAAGGCCTTCGAGACCCTTCTCCCTCTCCCCAACGGGGGAGAGGGTTGGGGTGAGGGGATCGCCTTCCCCAAGCCGCTGGTGCACCTCGACCTGCGCTTCCTCATTCGCCACGCGAAGCTGAAGGGCGGGCTCAAGGGCGTGGAGGACACCATCGGGCTGGGCCGGCCACCGCACCTGAAGGGCGTGAAGGGGCTCGACGCGATCCGGCTCTGGCGCGAGTGGACGATCAACCGCGAGCTCGGCGCGCTACGGCTGCTCACGGAATACAACCTCTACGACGCGATCAACCTGCGCTCGGTGCTGGAGTGGACGCTCTGGCGCGTGGCGGACCTGAACACCTGGTCCGTGCAGCGCGAGCCGATCTTCGAGCGCGGGGACGTGCTGTACGACGTGAGCCGGTTGGTGCTGGCACAGACCGGCTGAGGCTCATTTCTTCTTCTTCTTCGGAGCCGGCTTCTTCCTGGCGGCGGGCTCTGGCTGAACGTCGCCGGCGATGCGGAACGCGAGGTCCCAGTCGTTCCAGGTGCCGCCGGTTTCATCAGTGACGATCGGCCCGAGCTCGGCGTCGAGGACCAGGGTGTAGCCGCGGCCGGTCTTGAGCGGCTCCGGCAGGTTGATGAGGTAGGTGCGGCCATCGGCGAGCAGCTCGTCGTCGGACGTGACGACTTGTTCGCGGAAGTCGATCAGCCGAATTCGAAAGTCCTTCAGTTTGATCGGCAGGGAGACCGTCAGCGAGGTCAACGGTTCCATCTCGGCCTTCGCGGTCACCGGAGCGGTCCCGCCATCTGGATATCCCGCGATCACCGTCGGCTCGAGGCTCGACGGAATCGGAGGCCCGGCGTCGATCGGACCTGCGTCGACGAGCTCCACGGCAGCGTCGACGATCACCGGCTTCTGGACCTCCGCAGGACACGCCGCGAGCACTAGCAGCAGCCCCCAAAACACCGATCGCATGGCCCACTGATAGACGAATTCCCCTCGGAAGACCCCACAAGGCGACGTCGGATAATGAGCGTTATGTAAACTA
>VFKJ01000744.1 GCA_009885595.1 Myxococcales bacterium
ACCGCCTTCGGTGAAGAGCCTCGCGAGGCCTTCAGCGCCGCCCCGCTCTTCGCTTTGCCCGACGAGCAGCACCAGGATCGCCAGGGCCAGCGGGCCGGTGCACAGCACCACCGCGCCCGCGAGCAACGCCAGTGCCATCGACCCGGGGCTCTTCGTCTCGTCGTTCATCGCGCCGCATCCGTACACGAGGCGCGCCCCACTGCGAGTCGTTTCGGCTCGCGTGTGCTGCCGTCGAGGTGCTGAGGTCGGGACCTCTTTCCCCCGCCTGCGTGTCGAAGGATCCCCCATGAGACTTCCGCTGCTGCTCGCCGTGGTGTCCTCGTTGTGTTTCGCCGCCGCCGACGCGCCGGTCTCGCTCACCGCCTCTGACGGCACCGGCCTCAAGCTGGTCAAGCTGCAGGCGCGCGCGGTGGTGATGGACCCGCTGGCGTTCACCGAGCTGACGCTGTCCTTCGAGAACCCGCTCGACCGCGTGATCGAGGGCCAGTTCAAGGTCACCCTGCCCGCGGGCGCCACCGTCAGCCGCTTCGCCATGAAGCTCGACGGCAGGTGGCAGGAAGGCGAGGTGGTGGAGCGTCAGGCCGCGCGCCGCGCCTACGAAGACTTCCTCCATCGCCGGCAGGATCCCGCGCTGCTCGAGCAGAGCGGTGGCAACGAGTTCACCGCCAAGGTCTTCCCCATCCCCGCGCGCGGGGTGAAGGAAGTGGTGCTGTCGTACTCGCACGAGCTGGTGGCGAGCACCGCCGACTACGTGCTCCCGCTCAAGGGCCTGCCCGAGGTGGGCGAGCTCGACGTGAAGGCCAGCGGCGTCACGGGTGACGGCGTGCTGGCCAAGAAGCGCTTCGTGCCCAACGCAGACTTCGTGGCGAGCCCGAAGCGCAACCAGCTCGGCGTTCGCTCGGGAGACCTGGTCGCCGCGCGGCTGATTCCCCTCGCCAGCACGGGCGTGGACCCGATGACCGCGCTCACCGTGATGGTCGACTCGTCCGGGTCGCGCGCGCTCGGCTGGCGGCAGCAGGTGGTGCTGGTGCAGCAGCTGCTGGCGGCGCTCGCGAAGACCAACCCCGCGCTGCAGGTGAGCGTGGTGGCCTTCGATCAAGAGGTGGCGCCGATCTACTCCGGCGCGGCGGCGGGCTTCGGTGACGCGCAGGCGAAGGCGCTGCGCGCGCGCAAGGCGTTGGGCGCCTCGAACGTCGAGCTGGCGCTGCAGTACCTGCAGGGCAAGCCGGCCGCGCGCGTGGTGGTGATCACCGATGGCGTGTTCACCGCCGGGGTCACCGAGGGACAGAACCTCACCGCGCAGCTGCTCAAGGCGAAGGCCGCGGGGGTGCAGCGCCTCGACGCCATCACGGTGGGCGGCCTGCGCGACGAGGCGGCCCTGGCGCGGCTCACCACGGGCTCGCTCCAAAGAGACGGCGCGGTGCTCGATGGAGGACTGGCGCCCACGGAGCTCGCGCGCCGGCTCACGCTGGCCACCAGCTCGAAGCTCGCGGTGAAGGTGGAAGGCGCGAGCGCGGTGTGGCCCACCACCCTCTCGGGCGTGCAGGCCGGCGACGCGGTGCTGGTGTACGCGCAGCTCAGGCCGGGCGCGCCGTTCAAGGTGAGCATCGACGGCAAGGCGCTCGCGGTGAATGACGCGCAGCTGGCTTCCATCGAGCGGCCGCTGCTGGAGCGCGCGTGGGCGAAGGCGCGCCTCGACTCGCTGCAGGCGCAGCTGGACCAGGCCGACGGGGCCCCGCAGAAGGAGAAGCTCAGGAAGGAGATCGTGGAGGTCTCCACGAAGAGCCGCGTGCTCTCCTCGCTCACCGCGCTGCTCGTGCTGGAGACCGAGGCTGACTACGCGCGCTTCAACATCGATCGCCGCGCGCTCGCCGACGTCCTCACGGTGGAGAACGGCCAGGTGCAGCGCCTCGAGCGCAGCGCCGACTCTGCGGTGGTGGCGGTCAAGGCGCCCCCGCCGAAGCCGAAGCCCGCCGCCGACGAAGGGAAGATGGAGAAGAAGAAGGCGATGAAGATGGATGAGGGCGACGGCTTTGCCGCCAAGGACACGGCGTCCACCGGAGCCCCGATGGATGGGCCGGGTGCACCGCCCCCCGCCGAGGAGGCGAGGGAGTCCGAAGCGCCTCCGCGGGCCGAACCTGCAGCGCCCCCGCCGCCCAGGCCGGG
>VFKJ01000587.1 GCA_009885595.1 Myxococcales bacterium
CGCTGCGCAGCTCTGAAACGTTGTACCGCTCGCTGGTCGAGGCCTCCCACGCCCTCATCTGGCGGTGCGAGGTCGAGGGCCGCTACACCTTCCTCAACAAGGCCTGGGAGCGCACCCTCGGGTACCCGCTCGACGAGCTGTTGGGCCGAACGCTGGAGGAGCTCGCCTCGTCCTCCGAAGGCGACACGGTGCAGGTGATGACCCGGGACGGGCGCGAGCTCTTTCTGCAGTTCGAGGCCACGCTCCTCCACGACGCCGAGGGGCAGGTCATCGGCAGCGAGGGCACCGCGCGTGACGTGACCGAGCGCCGGCAGCGCGAGGCCTGCGAGGCGTGGGGCCGCGAGGTGCTGCGCATTCTCAACGGGCCGGGCAGCCTGCACGAGGCCATCGAGCACGTGCTCTCGGCGTTGCGGGCGCACCTGCACTGCGACGCGGTGGGCATTCGCCTGCAGGAAGGCGACGACTTCCCCTACTTCGTGCAGCAGGGGTTCCCCAACGCCTTCGTGGAGATGGAGAACACGCTCACCTGTCGCGACCGGAAGGGCGCCTGCCGCGACCGCGAAGGCCACCCCTGCCTGGAGTGCACTTGCGGCCTGGTGATCTCCGGGAACCAGAGCCCGCTGCTCACGCCGCGCGGCAGCTTCTGGACCAACGACTCGGTGGGGTTGCTCGAGCTGCCGGCCAGCGAGGATCCCCGCGCCCACGCTCGCAACGAGTGCATCCACTTCGGGTATCTCTCGGTGGCGTTGGTACCCATTCGCGCGCACGAGAAGATCGTGGGGCTGGTGCAGCTCAACGATCGCCGGCTGGGCCGCTTCAGCGCGCAGACGGTGGCGGCGCTGGAGGACGTGGCCTCGCACATCGGCGAGGCGTTGATCCGCAAGGCGATGGAGACGGAGCTGCGCGAGAGCGAGCAGAAGCTGCGCCAGTACCAGGAACGGCTGGGCAGCATGGCCTTCGACGCAGCGGTGGTGCAGGAGCGCGAGCGGCGGCGCATCGCGGTCGATCTGCACGACTCCATCGGCCAGTCTTTGGCGCTGGCGCAGATCAAGCTGAGCACCGTGCGGGCGCGCGCCCGCGGAACGCCCCGGGCCGCCATCGAGGAGGTGGTGGCGCTGATCGCGCAGACCATCGTCGACAGCCGCTCGCTGGTGTTCGCGCTGAGCCCGCCGGTGCTCTACGACCTGGGCCTGAGCGCGGCGGCCTCGTGGCTCGTCGAAAACCTCGAGCACCAGCACGGGCTCAAGGTGAAGCTGAAGGTGCATGGCACCGGCGCGCCCCTCGCCGAGACCACCGGGGTGGTGGTGTTCCGCGCGGTGCGGGAGCTGCTGATGAACGTGCTCAAGCACGCGGGCACCCTGGAGGCGGAGGTGTCGATTCACCAGACCCGCGAGGCGCTCGAGGTGGTGGTGTCGGACGAGGGCAAGGGCTTCGAGCCCGCCGCGCTCGCGTCGGTGCCGCGCGGCAGCTTCGGCCTGTTCAGCCTGCGCGAGCAGATGAGCCGCATCGGCGGCAGCGTGGAGCTCACCTCGTCGAAGGGCCACGGTACGCAGGCGCGGGTGCGGGTCACCTTGTAGAAGGCGCGGGTGAATCTGCTCGAACGCCTGGTGGTGGTGCTGGTGCGCCCGGAAGGGCCGCTCAACGTCGGCAGCGTGGCGCGGCTGTGCGGAAACTTCGGGTGCGCGCTGCGGCTGGTCGCGCCGCTCACGGACCTCGAGGTGCGCGAGGCGGTGATGATGGCGCACCCCTCCGAGACCCTGCTCGCGAACGCGCCGCGGTTCTCGAGCCTGAAGGCTGCGCTGGCCGACGTGGCGCTGGCGGTCGCGACCTCGTCGAAGCTCGCCGACGCAGCCACCGCGCCCTGGCTGTCGGTCTCTCGCGCGCGGCTGCTCTTACCCAACGCACAGGAGAAGCTGGCGCTGGTGTTCGGCAACGAGCGCACCGGGCTGTCGGTGGACGAAGCGGCGCTGTGTCCGCGGGTGGTGCGCTTGCCCACTCCGGGGCCCACGGAGAGCCTCAACCTGAGTCACTCGGTGGCGGTGATGTTGACGCTGTTCAACGCGGCCGCGGAGCGCGGTGAGCTCGACTTCCGCGCCTCGAAGCCTGCACGCGACGCGCTGGTGAAGCTGCTCAGTGAGCAGCTCGAGGCGCGCGGGTTCTTCAAGGGCTCCGCGCGCGCGCGGGAGTCGTTCCAACCAC
>VFKJ01000859.1 GCA_009885595.1 Myxococcales bacterium
CCACCGCCCACTCGGTCACCAGCGGGCGATCGAGCACCGAGTGCCCGAAGATGATCCGCTCCGGGCCCTTCCAGAAGTTCGTCCAGAAGGAGAAGTCGACCGGCGCCTTCGAAGGCCAGAAGCTCTTGAGTCCCGGCGGCTTGATGTGCTGCAGGTGCAGCAGGTGGTTGGGCCGCTGTTCTTCCAGCGGCACCCCGGGGAAGACGCCGGCGTGCACCACCGCTGCGTTGAACTCCGGCAGCCGGATGAAGAGAGGCAGCCTCTCGAAGTACGCGTAGTGCTCCGGCCCCAGGGCGTCCCTGGTGAAGAGGTGCGCGGGCGAGAGCTTCTCTTTCCTGCTGTGGCGCTGCTGCAGGTGTTTCTCTTCGTGGTTTCCCAGGACGCACTCGTGCGTCATCGCGAGCTCCACGCACTCCCGCGGCTTGGGGCCGCGATCGACGAGATCGCCGGCGAAGATGAGACGGTCCGATGAGGTGACCTGGAGCGCGCTCAGCAGCTCGACCGTCTCGTCGAAGCAGCCATGAAGATCTCCGATGACGATGGTGCGATTCATGGGCAAGGAGACGGGATCGCCAGGCGCTCCTGACAGGCAGATTGTCCCGCCATTCCGGCACCTTGGGGTCGGTTGATTTCGAAAAAGGGCTCGTCAGGAATGCCGCTGACCGCCCGTGTGAGCCGGGTATGGTCCCGGGCCTCAGCCCATGCTCAATGACGACGAGTTGTTCGCAGATATCGCCCGCCGCAAGGCGCTCGGCCAGGACTACAAACGTCCCCTCGGGGAGCTCGTGTTTCGCTGGCGGGACGCGTCGACCACCGTCATCCGCCGAGTTCAAGGCGCCTTCATGAGGGGCTCCCCCGACGACGCCGACGAGGTGTTCCAGGACGCGGTCGCCAAGTTCATGGCGAAGGGACTGGACCAGTTTCGCGGCGTCTCGGAGCAGGTGCCGGGCAAGGCTGCTTCGCCCAAGACGTTCTTCCTGCGCATCGTGAAGCACTGCGCGATCGACAGGTACCGCCGCCAGCGGGAAGAGCTCGACTCGGGCAGGGGCGTCGGGGAAGACGGCGAGGAGCCGGAGACCAGCCTCCCCGAGGCCAACCGCGCGGTGGCGGAAGCCCGGGCGATCGCCGAGCAGAACGAAGCGCACGGCGAGTACTGGAACGCCTGGGAGCGGCTCAAGGAAGAGCACCCCAACGAGGCCGCCGCGTGGGACCTGTACCACCACCAGGATCTCGACGATCACGAAGAGGTGGCCCGCGCGCTCGGGATCACCGTCGTCAATTCCTACAAGCGTGTCAGCCGCGCCCAGGCGTGGCTCAAGCTCTACATCCTCGAAGCGCGCAAGCGTGACGAGGGTCCTCGAGAGGAGTCCTGAACATGGTCGCCACGTCGCCTTCGAAGTACGCCGCCCGCCTCACCGAGCTCGAAGCGCTGCACCACGAGCTGGAGACAGGAAAGCGGCCAGGAGACGGGGCGGTGGTGGTGGGGCTGCTGTTGGAGGCCGCCGGCGACGTGCTGCGGCGCACCACGGCGCTGGGCGCCACCAGGGCGAACGTGACCAGGCCCCTGGGCGCGATCCCCGAGCTGGCGCTGCGTTCCTGGGGTGACGGCGTGCAGGTGCAGGAGCTCGCCGCCAAGCTCGAGCGGGCCGCCAGCCAGGCCGTGGAGTCGGCCCTTCCCGACGACGAGGAGTCAGGCGCGGCGATGGCGCAATGGGCGGTGCAGGATCTCCAGGCCCGAGATCGGCTGGAATCGGCGCTGGTGGCCCTCGAGGCCCTCGCCGCCAGCGGGCGCAAAGATGCCCAGTCGCTCGCCGCGCGCTTGCGCACCGCGGTCGGGAGCGTCGATCGCACCTGTCGCGCCGCGGTCGAGAGCCTCACCGCCCTCAACGGTGCGCGGAGGGCCGAGGCCGCGCTGATCGACCCGGAGTTTCGAGGTCAGGCCTGGTGGTACTCGGAGCGCACCGGCATCGAGGACGATCAGCTGGTGCAGGTGCTGGGCGGGGAAGTGAAAGGCTCGATGCCCGCCGAGCTCAAGAGCGTCAACGCCGAGGTCAATCGCAAGCGGGGTCGACCGGTCAGCTTCGATGATCTCCTTCGTTTCGATCTGGGGCTCGCCAGTCCCGCGGAAAAAGAAGTCATCAGGTTGCAGGCAGACGCGGACCCCGAGCTGAAGTTGTCGCTGGCCGCCATGGAAGCCGCCGAGGCCGCCATCGCAGAAGAGACCGCAGGTGAAGGTGTCGTGCCCAAGGCCGCTCCCGTGTCCGCCCCGGTCGAGCGCAGCAGTGCCCCCGAGATCATCGAAGAGCGCGCCGAGTTCAAGGTGCTGCTGTTTCGCTCGAAGAAGAACGTCCAGGTGGTGGTTCAACCCCATCGACTGGACCGCCTCGCTGCCGCCGCGGTCTATCGCAGCGACGAGCCCGATCGACCGTTCCCCTCGGCCCCCGGAGACATGGGGCTCCACTTCGACCTCGGTCCCCCGGAGCGGTTGGTGGGAGTGCTCGCGCGCATCGTGGTGAAGCTGGTCGACGGCCAGACGCACGGCTTCGAGGTCCGGCTGTGACGACCAGGAACTCAGTCGCCGTCGTGCTGGTGACGGCCCCCAATGAAGAGAACGCCGCCGCGATCGCCCGCACCTTGCTGGACGAGGGGCTGATCGCCTGCGCGAACCTGATTCCGGGAGTTCGCAGCCTCTACAAGTGGGAAGGCCAGCTCGCCGACGAGCGCGAGGTGGTGATGGTGCTGAAGGCCCCTGAGTCGAAATACACCGCCCTCCAGGCCCGCATCCTGGCGCTCCACCCCTACACCCTGCCTGAAGTGCTCAGGCTGGAGGTCCCGGAAGGATCGCCCGCGTATGTGCAGTGGGTCTTGAGCGCCTGAGGGCCGAGGTGTTTGATTGGTCCCATGGTGCCGGCTGCGGTGAATGGTGGGGGGGGCACCAGCTATTTGAGCGCTGTCTTGTCGGTCGACGCCGCGCGGCGCGGTCGCACCGCTGCGCTCATCGGCGTCCTGTTCAGCCTCGCGGGTGTGGTCACCCTGGTGCAGACCTGGCTCACGCTGCAGGGCCCACTGCGGGTGGGGCTCGCGGGGCTGATCGTCGTGCTCGCGGTGATGGGCCTGGCCGCGGCGTGGCTGGCGCGCTCGGGGCGGGGCACGGTGGCAGGGCTCTGGCTGACCGCCATCCCCACGGTGGGCGCGCTGCTGGCGGTGATGGCCTCACGTCAGTTCGGCGCGGCGCCGCTCTTCTGTGGCGTCGGCGTCGCGGTGGCCCTGGCCACCCTCCACGATCGCGCGCTCCGGGCAGCCCTGGCCGGGGTGGTCGTCTGCTCCGTGGCGATGGTGGTGGTGGCCTCGCAGTCAGACGTGGTGCTGGCGCCCGCGCGCAACACGGTGGTCAGCTCCCTGGTGGCGCTGCTGCTGATGGTGGTGGTGGCAGCGCTGCAAGGGCGCGCCTACCGACGCACCCTCGAGCAGGTCGCCTCGCACCAGACCCGCGCCGCCGAGCTCGAGGCCCGCTACCGGCTGATCGCCGAGAACACGATGGATCTGCTCGCCCTCGTCGATCCCTCGGACACGCTGGTGTACGCGAGCCCTTCCTTCAGCCGGGTCCTGGGCGTCGATCCCACCGGGCTCGCCATCGGCTCGGCCCTGACCGGCGAAGGCGAGGGCATCGCCCTGGAGACGGTGCTCTCGCTCGCGCGCGCGGGGCAGGTGGCTCGCACCGAGGTGCGCCGAAAGCGCCCGGACGGCACCGTCGGCCGCTTCGAGTGCGTGCTCTCGCGGGTGCCCAACGAGGGGCTGGTGTTGTGCGTGGCGCGCGACGTCACCGCTGAGCGCACCATGCTGTCCGAGCTGGAGCAGGCGCGGAAGATGGAGGCGCTGGGCCGCTTCGCCGGCAGCATCGCGCACGACTTCAACAACCTGCTCTCGGTGATGCGCACCTGCACCACGCTCGCCGCCCAGAGCATGCCGCGCGAGACCAGCGCGCAGGCCGAGCTCAACGACGTGCAGGAAGCGATCTCCCGGGCCAGCGGGCTCACCTCGCAGCTGCTCGCCTTCAGCCGGCGCGACGTGGTGCTGCCGACCCGGGTGGAGGTGGGGCCGCTGCTGCTGCGCGCCGCGGAGCTGGCGCGGCGGCTGGTGGGCGCGGGCGTGCAGGTCGAGCTCGAGGTGCCGCCCGACACCTGGGCCTTGTGGACCGGGCCCTCGCAGCTCGAGCAGATCGTGATGAACCTCGCGGCCAACGCGCGCGACGCGATGCCCCAGGGAGGCGTGCTGCGCCTCTCGGCAAGCAACGCGCCCGGCTCGGCGGTGGGGGACGCGGTGCTGCTGTCCTTCGCCGACACCGGCACCGGGATGACGGCGGAGACGCGCTCGCACCTGTTCGAGCCGTTCTTCACCACCAAGGCGCCGGGCATCGGCACCGGGCTGGGGCTGGCGACGGTGTTCGGGGTGGTGAAGGCCCTGGGGGGCGTGATCGAGGTGCACAGCGAATTGGGGAAGGGCACCGACTTCCGCATCTGGCTTCCGCGCGCGCTGGAGGGGGGCGACGCGATCGCTCCGGCGTTGAGCCCTCCGCGGCGGCAGGTGCGGCCGAACGAGGCCACCGTGCTGGTGGTCGACGATGACGCCGACGTGCGCTCGTTGATGGTGCGGCTGATCGCGCAAGAGGGCTTTCAGGCGCTGCCCGCGGCGAACGCCGAGCAGGCGATGGCGGCGGCCTTGAGCCTGGGGGAGCTGCCGGTGCTGGTGACCGACGTGCTCTTGCCGGGGCGCGACGGGCTGTGGCTGGCGCAGCGGCTGCTCGAGCGCTTTCCTTCGATGCGCGTGGTGCTGGTCTCCGGCTTCGCGCCCGATCCCCTGGCGGCGGCGCGGCTGGTGGCGAAGGGCGCGCGCTTCGTGCAGAAGCCGTTCCGGCCGGGCGCGCTGGTGCAGGCGGTGCGCGAGTGCCTGGGGCTGCCGCCTCCCGTGACGGGCTTTCCCGAGGCCAGGCCCTCGCGGCCCAGCTGAACGACGCCCGTTCGGCCCGAGCGAAGTCGAGGGCTCGCTCGTAAGTCGGCGCCGTTCGAGCGAAGTGAATCCCTCGACTCCGCTCGGGATGACCGGAAACGCGACGCGTTTCTAGCTCAGC
>VFKJ01000261.1 GCA_009885595.1 Myxococcales bacterium
GCCGCCGCCACCACCCGCGGCGCTCCCGCCACCCGTGCTGCCCGCGACGCAGAAGCCAGCCGCGCACTGTCCTCCGGCCGCGCAGGTCGAGCACATCATCCCCGCGCTGCCGCAGGCGTTCGGCGTGGTGCCCGCGACGCAGGTCCCGCTCGTGTCACAGCAGCCCCCGCAGTTCCGGGACGAGCACGCCTCCTCTGAAGGCCCGCACGCCACGAAGACCGCGCCCACCACCACCGCCATCACCTGTCTCGAAAGTCCACGCACGGTCGCAACCCCTGTCTGGGAACGGGATGCTGACCCCCACGGCTGGTGCGGTGTGAAACCGGCAGAACCAACAGTTGCCTCGGTTTGTTTGGTGCTGCACGAGGTGGTGCGCCGTGGGTGGCCCGGCCTGCTGGCGCAACTGACGCTGCCTCCGCGGGTGGACACGGAGGTGCGGCGGTACCTCGGGTGCGGAAGCGGCTGGGCGAGTATCGTGGTCCGTCCCATGCTCACCCTGGTTCTGGCGCTCTCGCTGACGCAGGCCCCGACCATCGATGCCCCCGCGAAGCTCGACGCCCCACGCGTCGGCCAGCCCGAGCGCAGCGCCACGCTCTTCAGTGAGCCTCGCGTCAAGGTGGGGGCGCTCGTCGGCCGCGTGGGCATGGGCCTGCTGTTCGGAGGGGTCACCGCTGGGCTCAGCGGCGCGCTGATGGTGGTGCTGGCGTTCAGCGGCGCGTCAGCGGGTGTGCTGGTCCCCGGGGTCATCCTGGCGGCGGCGTTGACCGGGCTCGGCACCGCGCTGGGCGCAGCGCTGTTCGGCGAGCGCTACGGGCCAGACCTGGTCGACGCGTTGGTGGTGGCGGCGGGCGCGGCGGTGGTCGGCGGGCTGCTCTTTCTTCTCGGCTTCTTCGTGCCGGCGTTGATGCCAGCGATGCTGGCGGTCGCTGGGACGGTGATGTTCGTCGGGGTGCCGATGTTCGTGCAGGTCTTCAAGCGCGGCGACGGGCCTGAGCCCACCGTCGCCGTGGCCCGCTTCTGACTCGGACCATCGGCGTGCGGCTCGCAGCGTTGCTCCTGGTGGTGAGTCTGCCTGCGGTGGCCCAGCCCGCCCTCACGTCTGCCGCCGGCCACTGGCAGCTCAACCCTGGCGCAGAACACTCACAAGTCGTCGGCACCGGCGCGTTGCTCGGCGCAGGGCAGTTCCGGGTCGCGCTGCAGACTCACCTCGCGGTCGAGAACCTGCTGCAACTGCGTGAACACGTGACGGGCGCCTGGGCGCCACTCAATCGGCTCGAGGTGCTCGCCCAGGTGCCGGTGGTGCTGCTGCAGCGCCCTGCCCCCTCACCAGAGCAGGGCGTCGGTCGGCCGTGGGTTGGCGCGCGCGTGGGCCTGCTCTCACCCGTGTGGGACGACCCGCTCTGGCTCTCTGTCGAAGCGCAGGTCGGGCTCCCCGGGCTCGAGCAGGCCGAGCTCCCCTCGCGCGTCTTGCTCCCGACGGGCCTCGTGAAGGCGAACGCGGGGCTGCGCTCAGGCAACCGCGCGGCGTTCGGCTTCGAGGTGAACTCCCGGTTCGGTGCGGGGCTCGTCGAGGTGGGCGGCGGCCTCACGATGGCAGGCCAGGGCATTCACCTCGGCGGCGAGCTGTCGGTGCAGGGCACGCTGTCCCTCGTCGGAGGGCTCCGCGGGTTCGTCGAGGTGCTCGGCGGCATCCGGTACCGGCTGCGACCGATCGAGCTCTCGCTGCTCGGGGGCCCGGGCTACGGGCTGGTGCCCAACGGCGTGAGCGGCCGCGTGTTGTTCGGCATCGCCTTCGTCAACCCCGCTGAGCCCGACGAGGGAGCCGACGTTCGCGAGCCCGCGAAGCCCGACTGCACCGAGGGCACCGCGTATCGCATCGAGTCCTGCCCCGAGCTCGACTGGGACCACGACGGAGTGAAGAACGGTGTCGACCGGTGCCCGAAGGTGGCGGGAGAGAGAGAGAACCAGGGCTGCCCGTGGCCCGATCGCGACGAAGACGGCACGACCGACCCCTTCGACAACTGCCCCGACGTGAAGGGCCCCTCGAACAACGCCGGCTGTCCGCTCGACGAGCCGCAGCGCGTGCTGATCAAGAAGGGGCGCCTGGAGATCCTCGAGGTCATCTACTTCGAGTTCAACAAGGCGGTGATCAAGGGTGAGTCGTTCGAGCTCCTGCTGCAGGTCGCGAAGGTCATCAACGCGCACCCCGAGCTCGCGCACCTTCGCATCGAGGGCCACACCGATCGCGTCGGCACGGCGGAGTACAACCAGCAGCTCTCGCTCGAGCGCGCGAACGCGGTGAAGTCGTTCTTGATCGAGCTGGGCGCGGTGTCGGGCGCGCGGCTCTCGACTCGCGGCTACGGCTTCGATCGACCCCTCGCGCCGAACGACACTGAAGAGGGCCGCGCGCAGAACAGGCGCGTCGAGTTCCTGATCATCAGCCCCGAAGAGGTCGACGCGGAGGAGTAGCTTCTGCAGCGACACCCTGCCTCCTCCCGATTTTGTGGGGTTGTTCTTCCTCTCTTTACGCGCTCTTCACGCGAGCAGACGCGGCCACTGGTCGGGCGTGACGACCAACACGCCCAGGTCGGCCACCAGCGCAGCGTGGGCCTCCGCCCCTGCGCCGCCGATGACGATCTTGGTCCCTGCGCGCGCCGCCTGGTGAATCACCGTCAGCGCGTGCAGGAGCTGCTGCTGCTCGATGGAGTGCACCTGCGCGAGCGCCACCACCTCGGGCTCGAGCTGCTTCACCAGCGCCCCGAGCTCGTCGATCGGCGTTCGCGCGCCCAGGTACGTCACCCGAAACCCCGCGTCGCGAAACCGCAACGCCGCGCCGAGCAGGCCGAGCTCGTGATCCTCCTCGGGCAGGCACGCGCAGACCGCGTGGCGCCGCGAGGGCGCCATCACCCCGCCCTGAATGTGGGCCAGCAACCGCGAGCGCACGGCGTGGGTGACGAGGTGTTCCTGCGCCGAAGAGAGCTGCCGCGCGTGCCACAGCTCGCCCACCGCCCGCTGCAGGGGGACGATCAACTGCTCGAGCACGTCGATGGGCGGCAGGGTGGCGAAGGCCTCGTCGAGCACCGAGAAGATCTCCGGCTGCTCATCTCGCCTGGCCGCGTCGAGGATGCTCCTGGTCCAGTGCTCGAGGCGCTTGCCCACGACGAGGTCCTGCCGGCCGTTCTTCAGCTCGCGGCGCAGCGCCGGCACCATCGGCGCCACCTCGGAGATCGACACCCCCTGCTGCACCAGCTGCTTCACCCGCCGCAGCAACTCGACGTCACGCCCGGTGTACGCGCGATAGCCCGCGCCGGTGCGCTTGGGCCGGACGATCTGGTAGCGGCGCTCCCACGCGCGCAGCAGGTTCTCCGAGAGCCCGACCATCTCGGCGACCACGCTGATTCGGAACAAAGGCTCGCCCATGACGCTCACGCACTCCGCCTGAAACCGTTCAACGTCTGGGCGCTCATCACCGCCGCGACCACTTGATCGAGCGCGGTGGAGAACACGGCGAGCGGCCCGGGCGGGTGCGCAGGCCCCACCTCCAGCAACAGGTCCGGCTGCTCGTCCTCGAAGAACGCGTAGCGCAGCCCCACCGGCACGCAGGTCGCTCCCGAGCGGCGCGCGAGCAACTCGACGCCGCGCTCCAGGGGGAGAGGAGGCGGCGCGTGCGGGGTGAGCACGCCCTGCGGAAAGATGATCACCACCGAGCGCGGGCGCTTCAGCAACTGGCGCGCGAGCCCCAGCGACTCCACCGCCGAGCGCGCCTCGCCGCGGCGAATCGAGAACGCGCCCAGGCGCCGGAGGAACCGGTGCTTGGCGAGGTGCTGCTCTTCCATCAGGCAGTACCCGTCGCGGTTCGTCGAAACGCACAGGTGATGCATCGCGAAGCCGTCCCACCAGCTCGGATGGTTGCCGTAGAAGAGGAGGCTCTCGTCGGAAGCCGGCAGCTCGCCGCGCACCCAGAGGCCGCGAAAATCACGGCGCAGCCGCCAGTCGATGTAGCGGGCGGTGAGCCGGCCCAGCGGCCCACCCTTCTGCGGCTCGATCACATGACCACCTTGATGAGCCCGCCTGCGCTCACCTGCAGCCAGCGCCCGCGCCACAGCACCCGGCGCTGCACCAGCGAGCCCAGGAAGGCGACGAGCAGCAGCGCTTCACCGGCGAGCCACTCCCAGAGCGCGGTGACGCTGAAGCCAGACAGCCGCACCGAGAGCGCCACCCGGGAGAGCAGCAGCATCGCCGCGCCCGCGAGCAACACCGGCTGACCGGAGAAGGCACAGAGCGCCAGCAGCGGCAGGGTCGAGGCGAACAGCAACGGCACGCTGGGGTAGAGCCCCGGGCGGTGCGCGCGCAGCACCTGCATCCACCTCGTGATGCGCTGCACTGCGAAGCGCATCGACTGGGGCGCGGCGGGCGTGTTCGCGCGGATCTGGGCGAGCTCGACCCGAAGACCGCGCGCGTGCAGGCGCCGCGAGAGCTCCAGGTCCTCACCCAGGCAGTGGGTCAGCCGCGGCAGCTCGGCGATGGCCTCCGGACCCAGCGCCATCACCTTCCCGCACACCGCGGGCGCCCCGGCGACCATCGCATCGAGCGCGACGAAGGCGTGATGCGTGCGGGAGAGCAGCCCGCGCAGCGCGTGCCCCGCCGCGTCGAGCGCGCCGTCGGGCACCGGCGCCGCCGTGCACAACGCCGCGCCGTCGCGCACCGGGGCCGCCACCGCGTCGATGAGCTCCCGCGTGACCTGCACGTCGGCGTCGGCGCAGATGACCAGCTCGTCGGGTCTCGCGATGGTCGCCAGGGCATAGGTGAGGTGACCGGCCTTGCGATTTCCACACGGTGGATCCGAGGGCAGCCACTCTCCGCGCACGGACGACGGCGGCCGGAAAGGGGCCAGCACCACCTGGCGCACGCCTGGCGGCAGCGCAGAGGAGAGGTTCTGCACCTCGCGCGCGGTGGGCTCGTCGAGGGGCCGCAGCAGCAGCACCCGCCGCGCGGAAGTCGGCGGCGCTGACGGCGCCGCTCCCCGCAGCCGGAACAAGGTGATGAGGGTGAAGCCCGTCGCGAAGACGAGCCAGGTCGCGATGAGCGCGGTCATGAAGCCACCTCGGTGCGCATGCGGAAGTTCGCCATCCACCGCACCAGCGGGTGATGGAAGCGGCGGAAGTCAGCCACCTCGCCCAGGGTGTGAGCGCCGTCCTTCTGCGCCTCGAGCCGCGCGTAGAAGGGAGACGACTCGAGCACGCGCGGCGTGGCGCCCTGGTAGTCGCCAGGCAGCTGCAGCCCCCAGCCTGAGCGCCGCAGCGCAGGCGCTTCTGTCTCATTGCGCACCACCGACACCGCGCCATCCCGCGCGGTGACCTCGATCGCCGGCGCGCCGGGAGGCTCGTAGCGCACCCGGGTCTCCTCGCCGTCGTGCGTGCGCGCCCAGCGCCAGCCCCGCAGCGAACCGCCCAGCTGCTCCTCGCCGTGATTGCCGTCGTGGTACGCGCGGCCCGCGACGTCGAGCCCCAGCGAGGGCACGCGCAGCCGAGCCCGCGCACGCGGTGCGATGGGCTGCCACCAGTGAGGCATTCCGGGCACCAACTGCACCGCGGGCACGAGCTCGTCGGCGAGCTCGAACTCCAGCACCGCGTCGGTGGCGCCGCCCCAGGGAGCGGCGAGCTCAGACACCTTCACCTCGGCGACTTTGGTGCCGTAGGTCCAGGTGGAGCGGCCGATCTGCAGCCTCTTCTTCGACGGGCTCACCTGCGCGTGCGGGTATTCGGTCAGCGCCCACTGCTTGCGCGTGCCGTGGTCGTAGAGCGCGAAGTTCACGGCGCTGTGCTGGCACGGGCTCGCCCCCCGCGCGGCGCCGCTCGAGTAGCCGTGGGAGAAGATGTTCCCCAGCAGGAAGATCGCCACCGCCGAGCACTCGCCCGCGGTGAAGTCGACGTAGAGCCAGCGGTACGAGCCGCTGCGGGTGGGCAGCTCGATCATGACGTCACCAGCGCGCGCGTCGCCAGGCCGATCTTCCCCAGCAGCGGCACGTGCACGCGGCTGGAGAACACGTCGTAGTTCGCCCGCTCGATCGCCTCGAGAATTCCGCCGTACACCGCGCCCATCACCCGCACCGTCGCTTGCGCGCCGAACCCGCCGAGGGCCGAGATGCCCGCCTCTCCCTGCGCGTAGAGCAGCCGCGCGCGGGCGATCTGTCCCTGCATGAAGGCCCGGAAGCGCTCGTCCACCTGGCCTGCGTGCAGATCTGCTTCACCCAGGTCGTAGGCGCGCAGCTCGTCGAGCGGCAGGTAGATGCGGCCCCGCGAGAGGTCTTCCTTCACGTCGCGCAGGATGTTGGTCAGCTGCATCGCGCGGCCGAGATCCGCCGCGGGGCGCAGCGCCCACTCGGCCTTCACCCCGAGCACCGACGACATCAACACGCCCACCGTGCCTGCCGCGCGGTAGCAATAGAGATCGAGCTCTTCCCAGGTGGCGTAGCGGGGCTTGAAGAGATCCATCTCCATGCCGGACACCAGGTCCTGCAGGGGCTGCTCCGGCACCTGGAACCGCTGCACGGTGTCGCGAAAGGCCGCCCACTGCGCCTCGGTCCACGGCACCGCGCCCTCTTCGAAGCGCTCGTTCCCGAAGAGCGCGGAGATGGCGCCCCTCGCCTGGCTCAGCCTCGCGCCCCGGTTGGCGTCGGTCGACTCGTCGACCAGGTCGTCGAGGTGCCGGCAGATGGCATACAGCGCGAAGGCCGCCCGCTTGCGCGCGCCGAACAGCAACATCGACGCGAAGCTGAAGCTGCGCGCGTGGTGCTGGGTGAGCGCGCGGGCCTCTTGATACCCGCGGACGATCAACGCTCCCGAGCTCATGCGGCCGCCACGTCTTTGGCCGCCTCGCGCTCACGGGGCGCGTGCTTCGCGGTGAAGGTGGCGATGCGCTCGGCCACCAGCTTCGCCGACAGCATCACCATGGGGATGCCGGTGCCCGGCTGCGTCGAGGCCCCCACGAAGAACAGGTTCTTGAGCGCCTTGTCCACGTTCTGCGGGCGGAAGGGGCCGACCTGGGTGAAGTTGTGCGAGAGGCCGAAGGCCGCGCCGCGCTCCAGGTTCAGCTGGAACTCGTAGTCGTCGGGCGTGAAGGTGCGCTCGACCTCGATGTCCTGCTCCAGCTCGGTGAAGCCCATCTTCGCCAGCCGGGCGAAGATCTTCGCGCGCAGCTTCGGGGCCTCGAGCCGCCAGTCGATCTTCGCTTGCCGGTTGGGCACCGGCACCAGCACGTAGAGCGCGTCCTTGCCCGCGGGGGCGAGGGAGGGATCGGTGTGCGCGGGCGCGTTGACGTAGAAGCTCGGCTCGTCGGGCACCTTGAAGTTGACGAAGATGTCCTCGAAGGAACCCTGGTAGTCCGAGCCGAACATCACGTTGTGGTGCTCGAGCTCCGGGTACCTTCGGCGCACGCCGAGGTACATCATGAAGGCGCTCGAGGTGTACTTGAGCTTCTCCACCCTCGGCAGCTTCGCGCTCGTGTCCTGGAGGAGGTTCTTGTAGGCCCAGGGCAGGTCGGCGTTGATCAACACCAGGTCGGCGTCGACGCGGCGGCCGTCTTCGAGCACCACCGCGCTCGCGCGGCCCTGTTCCTCGATCACCTTCGCGACGCTGGTGCGGTAGTGGAACCGCACGCCCTCCTCGAGGCACACCTTCTCCAGCGCCTGCGGCACCGCGTACATGCCGCCCTTCGGGAACCACACCCCCACCGCCAGCTCGGTGAAGGGCAGCAGGCCGTACACCGCCGGGCTGTCGTAGGGAGAGATGCCCAGGTACATCGTCTGGAAGGTGAGCGCCGCGCGCAGCCGCTCGTCGGAGAACGAGTCAGAGACGTACGAGTACATCTTGCGGTGCGCTTTGATCTGCCAGGCGCTCCACAGGTTCGCCGGCGTGAAGAAGTCGGCCACCGAGTCGAAGTTGCGCCCCACGAAGCGCTCGACGCTCACCTGGTACTGCTGCTTCCCCTTGGCGAGGAACTTCAGATACGGCGAGAAGCTGCCGGGCTCGATGCGCTCGAGCTCGCGCTGCATGCCGACGAGATCGGTGCCGAAGGTGACGTCGCTGCCGTCGTGAAAGTGAATGCGGTAGTTCGGATCGCAGCGGTGCAGCTCGAGGTAGTCGCTCACCTTGCGGCCGACGGAAGCGAAGGTCTCCTCGAGCACCTCGGGCATCAGCAGCAGCGTGGGGCCGGTGTCGAAGTGAAAGCCGTCGACGATGAGCCTTCCGCAGCGGCCTCCCGGGCCCGAGCCCTTCTCGAACACTTCGACCTCGTGACCTGCGTGGGCGAGGCGGGCGGCGGCGGCGAGGCCTCCGATTCCAGCTCCGACGATGATGATGCGGTGGCGGGGGTTGCTCATGATGGCTCTCGATTCAGGCTGCGCGGTGGAAGAGGTGCTCGAAGGCGAGCTCGAGCTGGAGGCGGGCGTGGCCGGGAATGGCGGCGAGCGCCCTGGAAGCGGCGCGAGCACAGCGCTCGATCACCCGCTCGGTCGCTGCCCTCCCGCCGGAAGAGATGAGGGCGAGGCGCGCCTTCGCCAGCGACGCCTCGTCCTTGTCGGGCGCATCCCAGAGCGCCTCGAGCTCGGCGCGGCCTGCCTCGTCGGCCCGCGTCCACGCGGCGATGACCGGGAAGCTGCGCTTGGCTTCGTAGTAGTCGGCGGCGCCCGCCTTCCCCGCCACCCGATCGTCGCCGAAGAGGCCGATCAGATCGTCGCGCAGCTGGAAGGCGATGCCCGCGTGCCGGCCCGCGCGCGCCAGTGACTCGATGAGCGATGGCTCGGCGCCCCCCAGCATCGCGCCGCACACCAGCGGGGCCACGAAGCCGTAGCGCGCCGTCTTCAGCTGAGCCACCCGCAGGGTCTCGAACAGGGTCACCTTCCCCAGCGGCGCGCGGGAGAGCGTGAGGTCCAGGTACTGGCCCGCGGCGGTGTGCCGGCAGATACCCAGGAGGTAGCGGGTCGCCTCCGGGGCGGCGGGCAGCCCGCTGCCGAGCATCACCTCGAGCGCGCGGGAATAGAGGTGGTCGCCCGCCACCACCGCGAGCTGCTCGCCCATGCGCGCGTCGCCGTCCGGAGTCATCACGTGGTGAAGCGCGGGGCCTCCGCGGCGGGTGGCCGCGCGATCAGCGACGTCGTCGTGCACGAGGAGGAAGGCGTGCAGCAGCTCCAGCGCCGCCGCGAAGTCCGTCACCCCCCGCGGCAGCTCGGTGCCCCCGCGCGCGGCCCGGTACCCCATCGCCAACAGCGCGGGGCGGAACCGCTTGCCCCCGCGCAGCACGTACTCGCGCACCTGCGCGGCGGCCTCGGCCCACTGCGGCCCCAGCCCCGCCTCGTCTTCGATCGCCAGGGTCTCTGCCAGGGCCACTTCGAGGAGGTCGACCGGGTTGCGCATCGTGTCCATTGTTTGTAGATAGTTTGTATAATGTCAGCGCGCAACCAAATCGGAGGCTCCCCATGGGTGGAGTAATCGTGATGCTGTGGGTCTCGGTGGCGAATCAGGCGGTCCCGCTGGACGCACGGGTAGCGACCTCTTCAGGCGAGCGGGCCCAGCTGGCCGCACAGTGGGGGCGGCCCACGGTGTTGTTCTACGAAGACCGCTTCTCCACGACGCTCAACCGGCCGCTCAAGCAGGCGTTGTTCAAGCGCGGCGTGGAGCTCGGGCTGATCGGCCAGGTGTCGGTGGTGGCGGTCGCCAACCTCGAGGGGCTCGACTGGTTTCCGGCACGCGGCTTCGCGCTGGCAGCGATCCGTGACGCGGAGAAGGAAGCCGGCATTCCGGTCTACGTCGACTGGTCGGGCGTGCTCGCGCGGCCGCCGTGGGGCCTGCCCAGGAAGACCGCCAGCGTGGTGGTGCTCGACGCCGCGGGACAGGTGAGGTGGCAGGCGAGCGGCGAGCTCGACGCGAAGCAGCAGGAAGAGGTCTTCAGCGAGCTGCTGGGGCTGCTGCGGCGTTGATCACTTCCCGGAGAAGTGGGGCGCGCGTTTGCTGAAGAAGGCCTCGAGCCCCTCGGCGAAGTCGGCGCTGTCAGCAGACTGCTCGAGCGCCTCGAGCTCGCGGTCGAGGTGGAAGTCGAGCCGATCGACGCCGGCGGCCTCGTTCATGAGTCGCTTGGCCGCGGCGTAGGAAGCGGTCGGCCCGGAGGCGAGCCGTTGCGCGAGGCTGGACACCTCCGCGTCGAAGGTTTCGTCGGAGAAGACCTGGCTCACCAGCCCCAGCTCCTTCCCTTCGCGCGCGGTGACCCGCGGGTTGAGGAACGCGAGATCCATCGCGCGGCGCAGCCCCACCAGCTTCGGCAGGAAGAAGGTCGAGCTCTCCGCGCCGCACAGCGCGGTCTTGAAGTACGCGTATTCGAAGATCGATCGCTCGGACGCGACCACCAGGTCGCAGCACATCGAGAGGCCCATGCCGCCCGCGGCCGCCACCCCGTCGACGGCGGCGATCACCGGCTTGGGGGCGCGGCGCAGCTCCGAGATGGTCGAGTGGAGGTACTCGAGGATCTGCTTGAAGATCGCGCCCGGCCCCGGCTTCGTGCCGCGCGCCTCGGGCGTGAGGTAGCCGAGGTCCTTCAAAGCTCCGCCGGCGCGGATGTACTTGAGGTCGGCGCCGCTGCAGAAGATGCCGTTCGTCCCGCGCAGCACCAGGCAGCGCACCGCGGAGTCACGCGCGAGCTGCAGCCCGGCCTTCCGCAGGTCGCGCGCGGTCTGCACGTCGAGCGAGTTGAAGCGCGCGGGGCGATCGATGGTGAGCGTGCCGACGCCGCCGTCGTGGGTGACCTTGATGAACTCGGAGTCCATCAGCAGATCCTCGGCAGCGGCTCACCCTCGGGCTCCGCGAGCAGGCGCCGACCGAAGCCGGTGTCGAGCACCAGCTTTCCTTTCGGCTCAGCGATCGCCGTGCCGATGATGGCGGCGTGGCGCCCGAGCGGGTGCTCCCTGATGGCGGCGAGCACGGCCTGTGCGCGGTCCGGCCGCACGCCGATGAGCGCCTTGCCTTCGTTGGCGACGTGCAGCGGATCGATGCCGAGCAACTCACTGGCCGCGCGCGCGGCTTCACTCACCGGCACCGCCTCTTCCGACACCAACACGCCCACGCCCGCCTTGCCTGCCATCTCGTGCAGGGCGCTCGCCACGCCGCCGCGGGTGGGGTCCTTCATCGCGACGATGGCGTCTCCGCCCACGGCCAACACGCGCTGCACCAGGTCGAAGAGCGGCGCGACGTCTGACTCGAGCTTGCCCTCGAGCTGCAGCTTGTTGCGCGTGGCCATCACCGCGAGGCCG
Source organism: Myxococcales bacterium (assembly GCA_009885595.1). Lineage (GTDB taxonomy): Bacteria > Myxococcota > Myxococcia > Myxococcales > Myxococcaceae > Archangium_A. Next base: position 11,300 of record VFKJ01000261.1, read on the forward strand.
TGATCGCCCACCGTGCCGGTGACGATGACGCGATCTCCGACGCGCAGCCCGTTGTCGCGCACCACGCGCGAGGCCAAGGCGAAGCCGGTGGTGTTGATCACCAGCGCGTCGAGCTCTCCCTTGCCCATCACCTTGGTGTCTCCGGTGACGATGGGCACGCCCACCTCGCGGCAGGTCGCCTGCATCGACGCCTGCACCCGCTCCAGCACGTCGAAAGAGAGCCCCTCTTCGAGGATCACCCCGCAGGTCAGCCCGAGCAGCCTGGTGGCGCCCATCATCGAGAGATCGTTCACCGTGCCCGCGATGGAGAGCCGGCCGATGTCGCCGCCCGGGAAGAACAGCGGGTGGATGACGTGAGAGTCGGTGGTGACGATGAGGAACTGATCGCCGATGCGAATGGCCGCCCCGTCATCCATCGCGGACAGGCCCACGCCGTCGACCGGGAGGTCCGAGGCGCCGCGCATGAACACTTCCTCGATGAGCATGCGCATCGCGCGCCCGCCGCCGCCGTGACGCATCGCGATCTGCTGGTTGCGGGGAATCACGCTGGGGAAGGCCGACCCTGAGCCTGGTCGAAGGGAGCTCATGCGATGCCTCTCAGATCGAGATGACCGCCGTACTGGTGCCAGATGCGGCAGGTGCCTTCGGTGGAGACCATGCACGCGCCCACCGGGTTCTCGGGCACGCAGTCCTTCCCGAAGAGCGGGCAGTCCTTCGGGCCCTTGCTGCCGGACATGATCTCGCCGCAGAGGCACTGGCCCAGCAGCTTCGGCGGCGCGGAGTCCCACAGCCGGGCCACGTCGATCTTGAAGCGGCGGCGCGCGTCGAAGGCCGCCCACTCCTCCTTGAGCCGGAGGTTGCCGTTGGGCACGTGCGCGATGCCGCGCCAGCGACCGCCGGTGGGCGAGAAGACCTTCCACAGCTGCTCCTGCGCGACCCGGTTTCCTTCGCGGGTGACGGCGCGGGGGAACATGTTCTCCACGCGCGGCGTGCGATCGCGCACCAACTCCACCAGCTTCACCAGCGCCGCGAGGATGTCGAGCGGCTCGAAGCCCGCGACCACCACCGGCACGCCGTGCGACTTGACGAACGCTTCGAAGACGCCCGAGCCGGTGATCACCGCCGCGTGGCCGGCGGCGAGGAAGCCCTCGATGCGGGTGCCGGGCATCTCGGTGACGATCTCCATCACCGGGGGGATGTACTTGTGCGCGGAGAGCACCGAGAAGTTCTTCGGCACGCCGGCGAGCAGGGCAGCGGCGGTCGCCACGGCGGTGGTCTCGAAGCCGGTGGCGAAGAAGACGATCTCTTCGGTGGTCTGCCGCGCGAGCTCGATCGCCTGGTCGATGCCGTAGACCACCTCGATGCGCGCGCCCTCGGCGCGGGCGTCGGCGAGCGACTTCACCGTGCCGGGCACGCGCACCATGTCGCCGTAGGTGGCGACGCGCACGCCCTGCAGCGCGAGGGCCACGCCTTCATCGACCTCGGGCACGTCGGTGATGCACACCGGGCAGCCCGGGCCCATCACCACGTCGAGCGCGCGGGGAAAGGCGCTGCGCAGGCCGAAGCGGGCGATCGCTTGCTCGTGACTTCCACAGACGTGCATCACGGAGACGGGGTCGCGGCCGATCTGATTGACCACTGTGGTCAGCTTTTCGCCCAGCGCGCGGCCGAGCGCGGGATCGCGGAACTTGAGCTGGGAGGTGTTCATGGACCCTCCTGCCCAAAGGGAACACCGGGGGTCTGGTTGCGCTGCGACGCAGACCCAGCACGCAGGCCCCTCAGCGCGCGGCTCTCTGGGACGAAGTGAACGTCGCTTCGACTCAGATGGCGCGGGGTCCGGGGTCCCTTCCCAGCGGGAGCAACACTGTTGCTCACGTGAGCATCAGTGATGCTCGAGCTGGAGAGAGGTCCCGGACCCCGCCTCGTCCCGTGAGCATCCTCGCCGCGAGGAGAGCGGCCAGCGCGCGCCGAGCACCGAAGCGAACCCTGGCCCTCACCGCGTCCTTCTGGGCGGATCATCGCAGCTCGCCCTCGATGTCCTGCCGCATCAGGTCGTCGGGTTTCCCGTCGATCAGCTCCTGGTACATCGCGACCGTGCCCTCGACGTCCTCGAGGGGAATCTTCCGGATCGCGTAGCCCACGTGGTTGAGAATGTAGTCACCCACCACCACCGGCTCGTCGACGATGTGCAGGTTCACCTGCTTCTGCACGCCGAAGAAATCGACCGTGGCCACCAGCCCATCCACCGAGACGATCTTCCCTGGGACCCCGAGACACATCAGAGCAGTCCTCCTGAAATCCGCGCGGCCGCCACCACCGCCTGTCCCAGCGCGAGCCCGCCATCACCCGGCGGCACCCGTCGGGGCAGACACACTTCGAGGCCCGCGAGCCTGCGCACCACCTCGTCCACCAGCCGCGCGTTCGCGAAGCAGCCGCCCGCCAGCACCACCGGGAACGCGCCTTCCCGCGCGAGCAGCGCGCGCACCATCGCCGCCATCCCCGCGCCGAGCGTGGCGTGGAAACGCGCCGCGAGCACCGGCGTGGGAACGCCCGCGAGCAAGTCCGCCACCATCGCTCTCCACATCGGCCGCAGGTCGAGCTGCCACGGCGCCACCCGCTGCAGCTCGAACGGCCACGGCTCGGCCTCGCCCGCGGCGGTCTGCTCCAGCGCCATCGCGAGCTGCGCCTCGAAGTTCGCGCGCGGACGCGCCAGCAACAGCGCGGCCGCCGCATCGAACGCGCGCCCCCCACCATGCGCCGGGGTCACCTGGAAGCCCGTGCGCAGCAACTGCCGTACGTTCAGCACGTCGCGCTGCGTGAGCTGCGCGAACAAGGGCAGCCGCTCCAGAGGCGGCTCCCCATCGAAGGCGTCGTCGAGCACGGCGTGCGTCAC
>VFKJ01000742.1 GCA_009885595.1 Myxococcales bacterium
GCCGCCGCCATGATGCAGCGACACCCAGGTCGCGCCGGATGCGGTATTGAGCAGCGCGTTGAGCAACGGCCAGTCGGAGACGGCGTCGGAGCCGTCCTTCATCGCCTCGGTCTCGCGGTTGGGCGAGGCGACCGAGCCGCAGTCGAGGTGATCGCGGCCGATCACGATCGGCGCCTTCACCTTCCCGGTGCGCACGAGCTCGTTGAACATGAGCCCGGCCTTGTGCCGCTCGCCGTAGCCCAGCCAGCAGATGCGCGCGGGCAGGCCCTGGAACTTCACCTTCTCGCCCGCCATCTGCAGCCAGCGCACCATGTGCTTCTTCTCGGGGAAGAGCTTGATGAGCGCTTCGTCGGTGACCTTGATGTCCGCGGGATCGCCCGAGAGCGCCACCCAGCGGAACGGGCCTTCGCCGCGGCAGAACATCGGGCGGATGTAGGCGGGCACGAAGCCGGGGAAGTCGAACGCGTTCTCCACGCCGCCCTTCACCGCGCCGGCGCGCAGGTTGTTGCCGTAGTCGAACACGTGGCAGCCCAGTTGCTTGAACGCGAGCATCGCGCGCACGTGATCGGCCATCGAGCGGTGCGCGCGGTCGACGTACTGCTTCGGGTCGGCCTTCCGCAGGTCGGCGGCCTGCTCGAGCGAGAGCCCCGCGGGGATGTAGCCGGCGAGCGGATCGTGGGCGCTGGTCTGATCGGTCACCAGGTCGGGCTTGAAGCCCCGGCGCACCAGCTCAGGCAGCACCTCGGCGCAGTTGCCGATGACGCCGATCGAGCGGGCTTCCTTCTGGTCCTTCGCGGCCTTCACCAGCGCCAGCGCCTCGTCGAGATCCTTCGCGATGACGTCGAGGTACTTCGTCTCGATGCGGCGCTGCGCGCGGGTGGCGTCGACCTCGACCGCCAGCATCACGCCGCCGGCCATGGTGCACGCGAGCGGCTGCGCGCCGCCCATGCCTCCGAGCCCGCCGGTGAGGACCACCCGGCCCGCGAGATCTTCGGTGTCGAAGTGCGTGCGCGCGGCCTGCACGAAGGTCTCGTAGGTGCCCTGCAGGATCCCCTGCGTGCCGATGTAGATCCACGAGCCGGCCGTCATCTGGCCGTACATCATCAGCCCCTTCTTCTCGAGGTCGCGGAAGTGGTCCCAGTTCGCCCAGTTTCCGACGAGGTTGGAGTTCGCGATCAGCACGCGCGGCGCGTCGGCGTGCGACTTGAAGATGCCGACCGGCTTACCTGACTGAACCATCAGGGTCTCGTCGTCGCCCAGGTTCTTCAGGGCGGAGACGATGCGATCGAAGCTCGGCCAGTCGCGCGCGGCCTTGCCGGTGCCGCCGTAGACCACCAGGTCCTGCGGGCGCTCGGCCACGTCGGGGTCGAGGTTGTTCATGAGCATGCGCAGGGCGGCTTCCTGCACCCAGCCCTTGCACGACAGCTGACTTCCGCGCGGCGCTCGTACTTCCCGGGGTCCACTCATGCCGCGGAGGTATAGACCAGCGCTCCCACCCTCAGGTAAGGCCCAATTCATGACGCGGCAGATCGCGCTGGGTGCAGTCATCGCTTTCGCAGTTACGGTCCTCGCGCTGTCGGTGTGGGAGCCGAAGGCCCCGCCCGCGGCCCCGCCGCCTCCGCCGACGGCACAGGCGATCGACCCCGGTGCCTTCCGGCAGAACATCCGCCCGGCCGCGCTGAGGGCAGAGGCGCTCGGCCGCACGATCAAGAAGGTGCCGGTCGATCTGGCGATCCAGGTCGACGCCGGCGCACCCCAGCCATGAGGTGGTGGCTCGCGCTGCTGCTCGCGGGCTGTGTCACGACGCCTGCGCCGGTGCCGGTCAAACCGGAACCGACGAAGCCTGAGCCCACCGTTCTGCTCGCAGACTCGCAAGCGGCGGCGCGAGCGGTGCTGGACGCGTTCATCACGGCCGCCGTGGCGCGGCGCTTCGATCAGGTGCTGCCGCTCCTCGCCAGGCCGCTGCGCGAGCGGTACTCGGTCGCGCGGCTCGAGCGCGACTTCGGCGCGGATCCGCTGGCTTCGGCGCGCCTCGCAGAACTCAAGCACAAGGCGAACGGGCCGCTGGTGGAAGGGAAAGACTCGGCCTCGCTCGCGTGGGCGTCGGGTCGATGGCTTCGGCTGGTGAAAGAGCCCGAGGGCTGGCGCATCGCCGCGCTCGAGTGAGGGGGGCCGTCAGTTGAGGTACTCGCCCAGCCGGCCGCCCAGGCCCAGGTGCACCGCCGCCGCCTCGAGCATCTTCTTCTCCTTCGAGTCGACCTTGCCGTCGGCCATCGCGACCTGCACGAGCTCCTTGAGGAACGCCTCGGCCTCGACGGAGCCCTTCACGATCAGCTTGTCGAACAGCGAGCCCGCCGGCGCGTTGAGCGCCAGCTCGACGTTGGACCAGGGGATGCCCCAGCGGTCCGCCGCCAGCTTGAGCATCTTGCGCTCGCCCTCGTCGACCACGCCGTCGGCCATCGCCATCGTGGCCATCAGGTAGACCAGGCGCTCGCGCTCTTCGCGATCGGGCACCCTCGCCGCCGCCGGGGCCGCGCGCGAGGTCGCCGGCTGGCCGCCCTTCGAGCGCCACCACTCCCAGCTGCCGAAGTCCTTCATCACCCAGTCCTTCTCACCGCTGCTGAGCAGCGCGCCGCAGAACTCGCAGCTGGGCTGGCCGTTGTCGGTGAGCGGCGCCGCGCACTGCGGGCAGCGGTTGGTCGACATGCCGTTGTCGGCCGACGACTGGGCGCCGATCGAGCGCTCCAGCAGCATCACGTAGCGCTGCGGCTGGCTGGGCAGGGCAGGGGGCCTGGCGCCCTTCGGCCCGATGCCGATCTTCGCGCTCCACTTGATCTCCACCGCGGCGAGGTCCTTGCCGTCGGCCTGGGTGAGCTGCTGCGCGTTGACGCCGCCCACCGCGCACTCCACGAAGAACTTCTGTTTTCCCTGCCCGGAGAGGTGCTCGAGGTTGCCCTTCACCTCGGCCTGGAACGCCGGGCTCGCCACCTTCGCCAGGCGCCCCGCATCGGCCAGCGACTGCGATTCGACCCACTTCCAGAACAACAACGACGCGCGATCCTCGAGCGCCTCGGTGGTGAGGGTGGGGTCGCTCTGGCGCGCCTTCACCAGGCCGTCGGGGGTGAGCGGGTGCGGCTGGAACTGCGAGCCC
>VFKJ01000663.1 GCA_009885595.1 Myxococcales bacterium
CACGAACACGGCGGTGCAGGCGCGCATCGAGGTGCTCAGCCCGCACGCGATGTGTGACCCGCGGCACTAGCTCAGGCCGGCTTCGCTCCGGGCTTGGCCAGCTTCCCGATCACCTTCTCGATGCGCGCGCGATCGGCCGGCGCCAGGCCGACGAACTGCACGCCCATGCCCAGCTCCTTGGCAGAGACGATGTCGCCCTCGCAGACGATCTCATGGGTGTCCGCAGGGAGCGTGAACTTCAGCGACACCCGCGTGCCCACCGGCAGCGGGATCGTCTGGATGAAGAACGCGCCGCCGACCGAGAGGTTCCCGGCCCGCTGGTAGTACAGCTCGCCATCGCGCTCCGCCTCGATCCAGAGATCGACGGGAATGCGGGTCTCTTTCCGTTTGTCATTCGCGGAGGCCATTGGGACGTGCGGCTTATGCCACGAGATCAGATGCGGTAGGAAGGAAGCGCATGACGCGCATCCTGGTCATCGAAGACGAGCAGGATCTGGGCAGCCTGCTCGAATACAACCTCCGGGCCGACGGGCACGAGGCCGAAGTGGTGCGCACCGGGGCCGCCGGCATCTCCAGGGCCAAAAGCTGGAAGCCCGATCTCATCCTCCTCGACCTGATGCTCCCCGACATCGCCGGCGGCGAGGTGGCCCGGCTGGTGCGCGAAGGCGAGCTCCGCAAGACGCCCATCATCATGGTGACCGCGCGCGGCGAAGAGAGTGATCGCGTGCGCGGCCTCGAGCTCGGCGCCGACGACTACGTGGTCAAGCCCTTCTCGGTGAAGGAGCTGCTCCTGCGGGTCAAGGCCGTGCTGCGCCGTCAGAGCGACGAGCCCAAAGCCGAGCAGAAGAAGCTCTCCAAGGGCGCCATTCAGCTCGACGTCGATCGCCACGAGGTGCGGGTGTCCGACAAGCCGGTGGTGCTCACCGCGCTCGAGTTCAGGCTGCTCAAGACCTTCCTCGAGCGGCCCGGCCGGGTGCAGACCCGCGAGACGCTGCTGTCCGACGTCTGGGGCATCGACGCCGACATCACCACCCGAACCGTCGACACGCACATCAAGCGGCTGCGCGAAAAGCTGGGCCCCGCCGGAGATGTCATCGAGACCATCCGCGGCGTCGGCTACAAGCTGACCGCATGATCGGGGTCGCTCCATGAGCAGGACGGTGCACTGGGCCTGGGGCACCTTCGTCGGCGTGACCGCGGTCGCCCTGATCCTGACGAACTCGGTGGCGAGGAGCCTGGTGCTGGGCCTGCTCGCCGGAGCGTGCGCGTGGGCCTCGGCCGTGAAGGCCACCCAGCAGTGGAAGCGCCGGGCCGAGGCGTTCGCGGCCGCGGCGCGCGGCATCTCGGTCGACCCCGGGGTGGAACGCGGCAGCGGCGATGATCCCGTTCGGCTCGCCCACGAGGTGCAGGACGCCGCCATCACCAACCGCGAGAACACCCGCAAGCTGTCGGTGCTGCGCGCGGTGATCGACGGCATGGCCGAGGGCGTGTGGACCACCTCGGAAGACGGCACCGTGCTCGAGCACAACAACGCCCTCAAGGAATTCCTCTACACCGGCCAGGGCATCGTCGGTCACCGCCCCCGCGATCTGTTCGAGAGCAGCGAGCTCCACCAGGCGGTGCAGAAGGCCTGCCGCGAGCACCTCTCCTCGCGCCTCGAGCTCAACGTCGAAGGGGTGCGCCCCCGGGTGCTCTCGGTGTACGTGTCTCCTCTGGGCGGAGAGCTCAAGGGCTCCTCTGCGGTGTTCTTCGACGTCACCGAGCTGCGGCGCCTGGAAAAGGTGCGCAAGGACTTCGTCGCCAACGTGTCCCACGAGCTGCGCACGCCGATCACCGCGATCCGCGGGTACTCCGAGACGCTGCAGTCGGGCGCCATCAACGATCCGGTGGCGGCGCCGAAGATGGTCGACATCATTCACCGGCAGTCCGAGCGCCTGTCCGAGCTGGTGGAAGACCTGCTCGAGCTCTCGCGCCTCGAGTCGCGCCAGATTCAGCTCGCGGAGAAGCCCGTCGACCTGCTCGAGGCCACCCAGCGCGCCCTGGAGGCCGTCAGGCCCAAGGCCAGGCCGCGCGGCACCGCCATCGAGGTCCAGGTGCCGCCCAACCTCTTCGTGCTGGGCGACCAACGCGCCATCGAGCAGATCGTGCTCAACCTGGTCGACAACGCGGTGAAGTACTCGCCGCCCAATGGCCGCGTCGAGCTCTCCGCCAGCGAGCACGACGGCCACGTCGAGATGCGGGTGAAGGACAACGGCACCGGCATCGAGGCCCGCCACCTGTCCCGGATCTTCGAGCGGTTCTACCGGGTCGACAAAGGCCGCTCCCGGGAAATGGGCGGTACGGGCCTGGGGCTGTCGATCGTCAAACACCTGATCACCACGATGAAGGGCGACGTGCGGTGCGAGAGCGCGCCTGGCCAGGGCTCCACCTTCTTCGTGGAGTTCCTCAGCACCGAAAAGACGCCGCCTGAAGCGCCAGCCCCCGAAATCGACTCAGCTCCCGCCGCGACCTAAGCTTTTCGCCGCGATGCGCGTGGCGGTGTTGGCCGACATTCACGGAAACCTGGCCGCCGCAGAAGCGGTGATGGACGACATTCAGCGCCAGGCACCCGATTACATCGTGGCGGCCGGCGACCTGGCGATGCGCGGCTCGCACCCGGCGGAGACGGTCGACCTGCTGGTGGAGCGGTGTGACGCGCTCTTGATGGGCAACACCGACGCCTACCTGGCCAACCTCTATCTCGCCGGCGCCTACCGCGAGCCCGATCACTGGAAGACCGAGCTGCTCGAGTGGACGCGCGCCCAGCTGGGGCCGGAGCGGCTCAAGCTGCTGGGCGAGCTCCCCTTCTCGGTGCGCTACTCCCCGCGGCGTGGGCAGGACCTGTTCGTCTGCCACGCGAACCCGAAGAACCTGGAAGAATCGCTCGAGCCCACGCTCGACGAGGCCACCATCCGGCGGCTGTTGCAGCACGTCGACGCCACCGCGATGGCCTTCGGGCACCTCCACTTTCCCTATCGGCGCCGGGTGGGGAAGCTGGTGATCGCCGACGTCGCCTCGGCCGGCATTCCGCGCGACGGCGATCTGCGACCCGCCTGGGGGCTCTTCACCTGGACTCCCCGCGGCTGGCGCGTGCAGATCCGCCGGGTGCGGTACGCGGTGCGCAAGGCGACCCAGTCGCTCACCGCGCGCAAGGTGCCGGGCGCGCCCCTGCTGATCCACAAGATGATCGAGTGCCGCTACCGCCACCACGCGCTGCTGGCTGAGGCGGCGCGCCGGCACTCGGGGCTGCCGCCCTACCTCAAGCCGCCGCCCGGCGCGTTGAGGGCCGGCAGCCTGCCCCCGCCCGCGCTCCCGCCGCCCCCGGGGCTGGTGCCGGGGCCGGGCGAATCGACGCAGCTCGACGAGGCCGCCGACGAGCTGCTCTCGGACACCGCCCTCGAGACGCAGGCGCCCGAGCTCACCGAGCCCAGCGCCATCAACGACGACGAAGGTGGCGAGCAGCCGCCCGAAGATCCAACGCTCGCCCCCAGCGGCTCCGAGGGCTGAGGCGCCCCCCCTTCAGCGCCGGCCGGACAACGAGACCTGCAGGGTCTTCCCGAACACCTCGCGGAAGAGCTCCAGCTCGTGCTGCAGATCCCACAGCTCGAGATCGACCGAGTCTCGCGCGCTCACCACCAGCGCCACGTTGCGGCCGCGCACCCGGGCGGTGAGCTTCTTCACCGGCTGGTGGTGGCTGCGATCGAGCGAGTCCGCCACCCGCAAGAGCGTGGCGCACTTGCGCACCACCCGCAGCTCGGCCGGGGTGAGCTCCTGCAAGAGCTCGTGGGTGCCCTCGGGCTTGGAGCGCCGGTGGAAGCGCGCGATCAGCGCCACCAGCAACCGTTCCCGCTCGCTGAGCCCCGGCAGATCGGAGCTCATGATCAGGTAGTGCGTGTGCTTGTGGTGCTTCTGGTAGTTCACCGCGTGCCCGATGTCGTGCAGCAGCGCGGCCACCTCGAGATACGGGCGCGCCGCGGCCGGCAGCAGGTGCAGCGGCGCCAGCTCGTCGAACAAGGTCATCGCCAGCCGCGCCACCTGCCGGCCGTGCTCCTCGGAGAAGGCGAAGCGGTGCCCCAGCGTGAGCGCGGCATCGACCAACGAGTGATCGTTGGCGTCGGTGCGCCGGCGCTGGAGCAGATCGTAGAGAATGCCCTCGCGCAGCCCGCGATCGACGGCCGTGATGGTCTGCACCTTGAAGCGCCGCATCACCGCCTCGAGCACCACCGCGCCCGCCACCACGATGTCCGCCCGCCTGGGGTCGAAGCGCTTGCGGCGCTTCTCCGAGTCCATCTCGGCGAGCTGCTCCACCGCGTGCGAGACCTCCTTCATGGTGGCGTGGCCGAAGCCCTCTGATCTCGCGAACGCGACGATCGCCCCGATGGTGCCGCTCGACCCGATCGCGGCCGAGGGCACGCCCTGGAGCGGCGTCTTGATCCGCTCCGTGAGCATCTCCCGCGCGAAGTTGCGCATCAGCTCGAGCTTCTTGGGGGCCAGGGTGTCCTTCACCTCGAACAACTCGGTCAGCCGCACCGCGCCCAGGTCGAGGCTCCACAGGTCCTTGGGCTGGTCGCCGTGCGCGAAGATGATCTCGGTGCTGCCCCCGCCGATGTCGATGCACAACGAGCGCTGGTGCGCCTGCTTGCCATGGAGCACCCCCAGGCAGATCAGGCGCGCCTCTTCGCGGCCCGACACCACGTCGAGCGACAGCTGCGCCTCGCGCTTGACCCGCCGCACGATCTCCTCGCGGTTGCGCGCGTCTCGCAGGGCGCTGGTCGCCACCGACCTCACCCGCGCCCCGTACCGCTTGCACAAGGCCGAGTAGCGCCGCAGCGTCGCCACCAGCCGGTTGGCGACCTCGCGGCTGATGACACCTGATCGATACAATCCCTCGCCCGGACGGACGGGATCGCGCTCGGTGTGCAGCCCTTCGATCGAGCCGTCAGGCAGCACCCTCGCCAACTCGAGGCGAACGGCGTTGGTGCCGACGTCGATCGCCCCGAGGACGTCGTCCTGAACTTCTGTGCGTGCCCTGCGAACCATGGGGGGAAGTCCGGGATTACACACCTTGCTGATGCGATCCACTGTGCCAAAAGGCCAGCAAGGGGATCTCGACGTGGTCGAACAGAGCAGCACCGACAGGCATTTGTTCATCAACCGCGAGCTTTCGTGGCTGGCCTTCAACGAGCGCGTGCTCGCCGAGGCCCGCAACGGCTCGCTGCCGATGCACGAGCGCATCAAGTTCCTCTCGATCGTCTCCAGCAACCTCGACGAGTTCTTCATGGTGCGCGTGGCCGGCATCAAGCAGCAGGCCCAGGGCGTGGTGGCCGACCTGCCCGCCGACGGCATGCTGCCCGGTGAGCAGCTGAGCGCGATCGCCGAGCGCACCCACAAGATGTCCGACGAGCAGTACCGGGTGTGGAAGAGCGAGCTGCTCCCGCTGCTGGCGGCCAACGGGCTGACCGTGCTCAGCCGCGACGCGCTCACCGCCGAGCAGAAGGCCGCCGCGAAGATCTGGTTCCAGACCAAGGTCTTCCCCGCGCTCACCCCGCTCGCCGTCGACCCCGGCCACCCCTTCCCTCACCTGCGCAACAAGTCGCTCAACGTCGCGGTGGTGGTGCGAAGAGGTGGCCAGCGCCGGCGCAAGGACCTGGGCGAGTCCGCGCTCGCGGTGGTGCAGGTGCCCTCGGTGCTGCCCCGCCTGGTGCCGCTGCCGGCGGCCCAGGGCACCGCCTTCCTCCTGCTCGAAGAGCTGATCCTGCTGCACGCGGCCGATCTCTTCCCCGGGTTCGCGGTCGATCAGGTCTGCGCCTTCCGCCTCACCCGCAACTGGGACCTCGACATCGACGAGGAAGAGTCCCAGGACCTGCTGGCCTCGATCCAGCAAGAGCTCCGCCGCCGAGATCGCGGCGCGGTGGTGCGCCTGGAGATCGATCAGACCGCGTCGGCTGCGCTGGAGTCGCAGCTCACCGTCGCCCTCAAGATCACCCCGGCTGACGTGTACCGGGTCTCCGGCCCGCTGCAGCTGCAGGATCTGACCGCCATCAGCGACGCCGACCCCCGCCTCGACAACCGCGTCGAGCCGTTCGTGCCCGCCACCCCGCCGGTGATCGCGAACGCCGACTCGATCCTCCAGCTGGTGGGCCAGAAAGATCTGCTGCTCCACCACCCCTACGAGTCGTTCGATCCGGTGGTGCGCTTCCTCGAGGAGGCCGCCGACGATCCCAACGTGCTGGCGATCAAGCAGACCCTCTACCGCACCACCGGTGACAGCCCGGTCGCCCGCGCCCTGGTGCGCGCCTCGGAGAACGGCAAGCAGGTGGCGGTGCTGGTCGAGCTCAAGGCCCGCCTCGACGAGGCCAACAACATCGCCTGGGCGCGCCGCATGGAAGAGAACGGCGTGCACGTGGTCTACGGCCTCATCGGCCTCAAGACCCACTGCAAGGTCACCCTGGTGGTGCGCCGTGAGGGCAGCGGCATTCGCCGCTACGTGCACCTGGGCACCGGCAACTACAACTCGGCCACCGCGCGCGCGTACACCGATCTCTCGCTCTTCACCGCGCGCACCGAGATCGCCGACGACGCCACCGCGCTCTTCAACCTGCTCACCGGCTACTCCACCCAGCCGAACTGGAAGCGCCTGGCGGTCGCGCCCGCCACCCTGCAGAGCCGCATTCTGGAGCTCATCGAGCGGGAAGCGCAGCGCGCGCGCAAGGGCGAGCCTTCCCGCATCATCGCCAAGGTCAACGCCCTGGTGGACCCGGTGGTCATCCGCGCGCTCTACGGCGCCAGCCAGGCCGGGGTGGAGATCGACCTGCTGGTGCGCGGCATCTGCTGTCTGCGCCCCGGCGTGCCCGGCGTCTCCGAGCGCATCCGGGTGTTCTCGATCGTCGATCGCTTCCTCGAGCACACCCGCGCCTTCGCCTTCGGGGTCGGCCCCAGCGCCGACGTGTTCATCTCGTCCGCCGACTGGATGCCCCGAAACTTCCACCGCCGCGTCGAGGTGATGGCGCCGGTCGAAGATCCCGCGCTCAAGACGCGCATCCTCGACGAGGTGCTGGGCCTGGGCCTCAAGGACAACGTCAAGGCGCGGCAGCTGCAGAGCGACGGCCTCTACGTGCCCATTGCGCTCCAGCTCGACGGCGTGGCGGTGCGCAGCCAGGCGGTGCTGCTCGACGCTGCCCGCAGGAGCGGGCTGGTCGCCGGCGCAGAGCCGGTGCTCCGGCACGTGGCCTCGCCGGTGGAAAAGGCCAATGATCCCGCTCGGCTCAGCAGCGGAAGTGGCTCTGCGGCGTAGCACCCTGAAGGCTCGGCCGGCTTGCGCGGCGGGCGCCGAGGTGCGACACCCAGAGCAGGGCGCTAAGCTTCTTGGCGCTGATTCCTTTCTTCAGGAGTGACGGCCATGGGCCTCAAGTGGACCGAGATTCTGCTGATTCTCTTCGCGCTGATGCTGCTGTTCGGCGCGTCCCGGTTGCCCCAGATGGGCTCGTCGCTGGGTGCCGCCATCCGCAACTTCAAGAAGGGCTTCTCGGCCGAGGCTGACGCCGACGAGAAGGCCGAGGAGAAGAAGCTCGCGGAGAAGGG
>VFKJ01001231.1 GCA_009885595.1 Myxococcales bacterium
CGACAGCCGCTCCTGGATGAGGAGCATCTGCATCGCGACCTCTTCGCGGAACGAGCCTTCGTTCTCCGAGCTCTGCGCGTGGGCCTTTGCGTTCTGCGCCAGCTGCTGCAGCACCGGCCCCAGATCGATCGGCGCCGCCGCGGGGGCCGCCCGGGTCGCCGCCATCGTCTCCGCCAGTTGCTTGAGCACGGGCCCCAGATCCTGCGGGGCCGGCGCGGGCTTCACCGCCTGGGTCAGCCGCTCGAGGAACGGCGTCAGATCCACCGGGGGCGCCGCGCTCTTGCCCAGCGATTTGCCGAGCCCGAGCACGGCCTCCCGCAGCGCATCCAGCCGCGGCGCCAGCTCGTTGGGAGGCCGCTTGTTGAAGGCGTTCACCACCGCGTCGAGCCTGGGTCCGAGGTGATCGGTCGGCTGCTTCTGCGAAGCCTCCATCACCGCGCTCTTGAGCTGGCCCAGCTCCTCACCCAGCGAGGCGATCGAGCCCGTCACCCGCACCACGGGGTCGTCTTCCGCCCCGCCCTGCACCTGCACCCGCTTGAAGCCGCGCTTGAGCTCTTCCCACCGCGCGCGCTGCTCGGGCGCCTGCCGCTTTCGCAGCTCGGCCAGCTTGAGCAGGTTCTGCTCGGCGGCCGCGGTGAGCGTCTGCGACTCGCTCGCGTAGTGCCCGTCGAGCAGCACCTCGAGCTCTTCGTTCGTCATCGCGGCGACGATCTTCTCCGCCAGCTTGCTCATGTTGCGGTAGCTGCCCTGCAGCTTGAACGGCGGCTCGGTGCGGAAGCGATCGTCCTGGCTCGCGCTCTTGATGTACTCCAGGTTCACCATCAACAGCGTCTTCTGCACGTACGCGAAGCGCCGGGTGACCTCGACGATCTCGTTGAGCTCGGCGGCGCTGTACCCGTGCTCCATCTCGTTGACCGAGATCGGCCCGCCCTGCGCCATCGCCAACACCCGGTGCAGGTCGGCGGTGGAGCGCGTCAGCAGCGGCGCGGTGACCGCGTTCGCCGTCAGCGCGTTCTCGAGGTAGCTGAGCGCGAACAGGTCCTGCTTGCCCCCGAGGATGTCGCCCAGGTTGTAGGTGTCGGCGCGGTTGGCGAGCATGTCTGGAATGCGGAACCGCTCCCCCGACTCGGTGTACGGGTTTCCCGCCATCACCACGCAGAACTTCTTGCCGCGCAGATCGTACGTGCGCGTGCGGCCATTCCAGACACCCTCGACCTTGCGGGTGGCGTCGCACAACGAGATGAACTTCTGCAGCAGCTCGGGGTTGGTGTGCTGGATGTCGTCCAGGTACAGCATCACGTTGTTGCCCAGCTCGAAGCTGAAGTTGATGCGATCGACCTCCTGGCGCGCGGTGGCGTTGGGGGCCTCGGTGGGGTCGACGCTCGTCACCTCGTGACCCAGCGACGGGCCGTTCACCTTCACGAAGGTGAGGCCCAGGCGGCTGGCAATGTATTCCATCAGCGTGGTCTTGCCGTAGCCCGGGGGCGAGACGAGCAGCAGCAGGCCCATGCGATCGGTGCGCTTGTTCTCGCCCGCCACCCCGAGCTGCTTGGCGAGGTTGGCGCCGATCAGCGGCAGGTAGACCTCGTCGATGAGCCGGTTGCGCACGAAGCTCGAGAGCACCTTGGGCTTGAGCTCCTCCAGGCGCAGCTTGTGACGCGCTTCCTCGAGCAGCGATCGCACCTTGGCGCGGTACTTCTGCCAGGCGGGGGTGCGCTCCTGGCGGAACCAGGTCATTCGCTGCTCGAGCTCGTCGATGCGGACGTGCAGGGTCTGCCCGGTGATGCGGGGGTGCTGGCCCAGGAGGCCCTTCGCCTCGAAGGAGAGCAGCGCCGAAGACACCTCGCGGGAGAGCGCGCGCTCGTCGGCGGCGATCAACGCCGCGGCCTCGGGCACCGCGAGCTGCCAGTCCTTCGAGCGGGCGCCCGCCTGGTGCGCGTGCGCTTCGAGCCAGTGCCGCGCCAGGCGGAACCGTGCCGGCACGTCTCCTTCGAGCGCGCGCAGGTCTTCGTCGAAGACCAGCCGCTGGCCGGCGAGGTCCAGCGCGCTGAGCAGATCGTCTCGCAGCGCGATCGCCTCGCCGGAAATCACGAAGCGCAGCGGTTCCTGCGCCAGCTCCTCGGCCAGGTAGCGGCCGGCGATGACCAACTCGGCGGGGTTGGCCTCGAGCCGCGCCGCCTCGGTGAAGACCTTCAAGAACGGCAGCAGCTCGTTGGAGACCGTGTCGAGCGCCTGGCTCAGCGGGTAGCGCTGGCGCAGCCGGCCCAGGCTCATGGCGCGCCGATGAAAGGCGGCCTTCTGCGCCTCGTCCCGCCAGCCCGCCCAGAACAACGTCGCCACCGAGCGCGGCCACGGAGGGAAGCGCAGCAGGTCGGCCGCCTCGTACACCTTGAGCAACTGCCCGAGGATCACCGCGGCGTCCGCGTCGTGCACGCCACGCTCGTAGCCGTCTTCGAGGCGCTGCTGGCCCCAGTCACGGGCGATCGCGTTGAGCCCGCCGTTGCGCGCCGCTTCGTACAGCGCGGTGAGGGTGAGCCCCTTCTCCCCTGCTTCGGCCGCCTTGAGGATCAGGTGCGCGAGGAACTCGCCGCGGTAGACCTCAGGCGATTCGGAAGGGAGGTTCTGATCCCAATACGCGCGCGCGGCGTCGATGTCGGGATCACTCAGGCGCTGCAGGTAGTCGGAGCCCGACAGCTGCAGGTAGAGCCCGTCGCCCCTGGGGATGACGGTGGCCTCGAGCGGCTGCGTGTTGACGTTGAACCGATACGGCCCGAGCTTCACCACCGCGGTGCCGCCCTCGAAGAGATCCTTTCGATCTCGCAGCTGCCGCAGGGCGTCCTGCTTCGCGGTCTTGAGCCGCGAGTCGAGCTCGTCGGCCTTGACCGAGTCCTGCAGCGCCAGGAGCTGCGCGGTGAGCGTGCGCAGCTTCTGGATCATCGGATCCGCGGCGAAGTAGGTGTTGAGCTCCTCGTCGGTCGAGAACACCCGCCTCGCCACCGACTGCAGAATGCGATCGGCGGCGTCGAAGAGGTTCTGCGCGCGGCGATTGCGCTCGTCGACCAGCACCTGCTTGCGGCGCCCGAAGGCCTCGAGCAGCTCTTCCCTTCGGGCGGTGAGGTCAGCTGCGAACTCGTCGAAGTCGGCGAACCGGCCCTCGAGCTCTTCCAGCTGCAGGGTCAGCCTGGTGAGCTGCTCGTCGCACTTCTCCGGGCTGTCGACCAGCGAGAGCGCGCTGTCGATGCTCTGGGCGAAGAGCTTGAACTGGCTCCCGAACTCGCTGCGCTTCTCCGCGCCGGTGAGCTCCTTCTTCCGGGCCTGCACGGTGGCGCGCGCGCGGTTGAGCTTCGAGAACACCTCGGAGATGTCCTCGAGGATCTTCGCCTTCTGCGTGGGATCGCCCGCGTTGAGGCCGCCCACCACCTCGCCCAGCAGCGAGAGGCCCGCGCTCAGGCGCTCGACCTCGGTCACCAGCGGCGCCAGCTCGGTGGTCTTGGCCACCTTCTGGGTCTGCGTGGCCACCACCGCCACCCCGGCGTGCAGCGGCTCGAAGGCCTTGGGGGTGAGCAGGAACTCCACGCAGCGCTTCGAGACGGCCTCGAAGGCCTGGTGCACCTCGGCCTCCATCGCCTCGATCTTCGGCAGCTCGATGTAGCGAATCTCCTTCACGGTGATCAGGTGACCCAGCTGCTTTCGCAGCTCGGCCAGGGTGTCCATGAAGGCGTCGGTGGTCGCCAGCTCGTCGCTGCTGACCTTCGAGAGCAGCGCCTGCTGCGTGGTGGTGGCCTCCCCGAGCGCCTCGGAGGCGCGCCGCTGCATCGAGAGCACCTTCTCGAACTCGTCGACGATCAGCTCGGCGTTCTTCTTGAGCTCGGTGATGATCGGCAAGAGCCCCACCTCGGCGTGGCCGAGCCAGTGGAACTGATCGCTCACGCGCGTGCAGGAGCTGATCAGCGCCTCGTACCCCCGCCGCGTCACCTGGTCCGACTCCGCCAGCCGCTGCAGCGTGAGCACCTCGCTGATCCCGCGCACCAGCTCGGCGTTGCCCAGCTTGCCCAGCGCCCCCTGGGGGGTGGGCGCCGAGGCCGCGAACTCCGCCGAGACGAACGGCGTCTGCCAGATCTGAATCGGGTGAACCCGCGTCGGCTCTTCCGACACCATGCGGAACACCACCATCTGCCCGTCGGGGAAGATCGAATACCCGTGGCAGCTGATCGGCGCGGCGATCTCCTTGCGCACCAGGTTGTACGGGAACAGCACGTACTTCCCCAGCGAGCGCTCGAAGAAGACGTAGAGCACGTCTTCACCGTTGGGGCTCTGCACCTTGCGGTGGAACACCAGCCCGCCCACGTCGGCTTCGAAGACCTTCGCCTCGCCCGTCTGCAGCACGAAGCCGCCGGGGAAGATGATGCCCTGCTCCTCGGGCAGCGAGACGCAGGACTGCCCGATCGCGTCGGCGCGGGTGACCTGCCGGGTGCGGGTGTTGAACACGAGGTAGCGGTACTTGTCCTCGCGGAAGGGCAGCACCTTCACCAGGATCAACGCACCGATGCGCACGAACCAGAACTCGGCGTCATCCAACGACTGAATGGCCTCGTGCACGGGCTCTGAATAGATGCCCTGGCCGGTCTCGGTGTTGTTCTCGATCTTGATGGTGAGATCGCCGCCCACCGTCTCGAGGAAGAGCTCGTCGAGAATGTTCACGTGCGGGTGGCGGCCGAGCACGAAGTCCTCCCGGGTGGCGCGCGTGTATTCGAAGTCGTGCGCAGGGGTGGCCACCACGTCGGCGTCGCCGCGGTTGTCCAGGTAGGTGAGCCGGCCCGAGGTGTCGACCCCGAAGCGCAGCACCTTCACGTCGCGCAGCGTGTGGCCCGTCTTGAAGGTGGCCAGCAGGCGCGCGTCGGTCTTCTCCAGGTGGTTGAGCCGCGCGTCCTTGTAGAAGCGGAAGAGCTCCTCGAAGTCCTTCACGAAGCCGCGATCTTCGAGGAAGCCACCCGCCTCGCTGCGCGGCAGCTCGCCCACGTCGAAGGCGCCGTCGGGCCCCTTGGCGAACTTGTGCAGCGAGAACGCGTCCTTCACGGACCTGTCCTGCTTGAGGCCCATGAAGACGTTGAAGCCCAGCAGCAGGTGCTGCCCCACCGGCACGATGTCGCGGGGCACGCAGTTGTGCTCGGTGCGAATGCGCTCGGTGGCGAGCACGGCGAGCTCCTGCCCGCCGAACTCGGTGCGCCTGCGCGCGTTGAGCGCGTTGGCGCGCTCAGCCAGAGACTTCGCGGTCGTCAGCAGGCGGCCACGAATGACCTCGTAGCTGCCGCCGGCGAGCGACGGGTTTTCCTGGGCGGCCATGGCGCCTTACTTCTTTTCGAGCTTGGCGAACTTCGCGAGCGCGGCGGCCGCGGCCAGGTTCTGCGCGTCCTGGGTGAGGCCCGGACGCGAGAGGATGTCCTTGATGTCCTGCGGGAACTCCCGCTCTCCCGTGAGGTAGGGCTTGAGCAGGGTCTTCATGGTGTCGGTGCTGGTCGCGGTGGCTTCCACGCTGTGGGAGAGCGAGACCGCGCGCACGAACTGATCGAAGAAGGCGCCGTCGCCGCCCACGATGTTGATCTTCGCGTTGGTGAACGCCGCGGACAGCGTCTGCGCCTGGCTGGCCGCGATGTCCTTGCGCACGTGCAGGGTCTCGAGCTCGATCTGCTTGTCCTTGTCGAGGCGCAGGCGGAACTCTTCGTGGTCCTTGGTGGCGCCCTGCAGCTGGGCCATCGACTTGGCCTTCTCGCTCAGGCCCTTGGCTTCGGCGAGC
>VFKJ01000279.1 GCA_009885595.1 Myxococcales bacterium
ACGAGCCACACCGCAGCTGCATGCGCGTGGAGAACTCCTGGCAGACCTGCTTCTTGAGCTCAGGATCGGGCACGTGCGCGGCGATCACGTCCACCACCGCCTCGGGCGTGAACTTCGCCGGGGTGTTCAGGTTCTTGGTGATCAGCTGCCGCAGCCCCGGGGTGGTGGGCGACTCGTCGTCGTAGGCCTTGATGAGCGACTTCTGCAGAACGCCCAGCTTCCCCAGGCGGTTGCCCGCCTGGTACAGCGACGCCGCGATCAGGTTGCCCACCTTGTACATCTCGGGCGAGGTCACCCACATCGACTGGCTGAAGGTGGTGAAGGCGTTGCGCAGGGGGGCGTCCATGCAGGCGTCGGTGCGGCCCACGTTGCGGAAGCCCACCGTGCGCGAGTCGGTCAAGGAGATGGCCAGGAAGTTCGGTCGGCAGCCCGCGGGCTCATTGCAGGTCACCGAGAAGCCGTGGAAGTCGGCCAGCCCTTCGTCGAGCGACTTGAGCAGGTTGAAGGCGTCGAGGCTCCAGCTGCCCAGGGCGGGGTGAATGCCCTCGTCGGAGAGCGCCTTGAAGTTGAACGCCCGGTGCGCCACCTCGTGCCCCACCACCCCGATGTTCATCGGCAGGGGAATGAGCTGCTCGGTCTTGAAGGGCGTGATCACGAAGCTCTTCACGAACGAGAGGAAGAGGATGTTGTCGGTCAGCGGCGTGGTGCTGTTGAGCTGGACGTCGGACCAGTAGAAGACGCGCAGCGGCCGCAGTTCCTTGGGGTCGACGCTGTCGTAGATGTCGTTGAAGTAGAGGTAGGCGCGCTCGAAGTTGTAATACGAGGTCACCATGTTCCAGGTGTGGAAGTCGGCGGGCCAGAGCACGCCTGACTTGTCCACGTAGTGGGCGCGCACGTCGCCGCCCTTCTCCTTCACCAGCACCTCGTAGCGCTGCGCGTCGGTCATGTTCTCGATGCCGCCCTGGAGCTGCTGCAGCGGATCGGTGGCGTCCAGCACCACCTGGGTGCCGCCCACCAGGGCCACCACGTCTCCCTCGAGGGCGACGACGTTGGAGACGGTGGTCAGCTCGACCTGCGTGGTCTGGAAGGCGCCGGCCTCATCGGGGATGAGCGCCATCACCTTCACCGGAGCCTTCGGGTTTGGGCCGCAGCCGGCGAGGAGCGCCAGCAGCCCGAGGAGGGGGAGACGGGACATAGAGGCGAGTTCTACTACCTTTTTTCTGATAACGACTCGCAACCATGAGCGAGTTCATCAGCAAGGTGAAGCGCACGCACTCCTGCGGGGCGTTGCGGGCAAAGGACATTGGGACGACCACCGTGTTGTTCGGCTGGGTGCAGAACCGGCGCGACTTCGGCGGCCTCATCTTCATCGACCTGCGCGATCGCGACGGGCTCACCCAGGTGGTCTTCGATCCCGGGATCTCGAAGGAAGCGCACGCGCTGGCCGAGTCCTTCCGCAGCGAGTGGGTGGTGGGCATTCGCGGCGAGGTGCGTTCGCGCGGAATGCAGAAGAACAAGAAGGGCGAGATGGTCTCGGCCACCAACGCGGCGCTCGCGACCGGCGAGGTCGAGGTCTACGTCTCGTACGCCGAGGTCTTCAACAAGTCTGAGACGCCGCCCTTCGAGGTGAACGAGAACAGCAGCGTCACCACCAGCGAAGAGAAGCGCCTCGAGCACCGCTACCTCGACCTGCGCCGCCCCTCGCTGCAGAAGAAGCTGATCACCCGCTCGAAGATGAACGCGGCCACCCGCAGCTACTTCCACCAGAACGGGTTCCTCGAGCTCGAGACGCCCTTCATGGGCCGCTACACCCCCGGCGGCGCGCGCAACTTCCTGGTGCCCTCGCGGCTCAACCCCGGAAAGTTCTACGCGCTGGCCGAGTCGCCGCAGCTCTACAAGCAGCTGTTCATGGTGGCGGGCTTCGACCGCTACTTCCAGATCGTGAAGTGCTTCCGCGACGAGGACCTGCGCCTCGATCGCCAGCCCGAGTTCACCCAGATCGACATCGAGATGTCCTTCGTCGCCCAAGAGGACATCTTCGGGATGATCGAAGGGCTCTTGAAGCGCATCTGGAAAGAGGTGCACGACCTCGATCTCCCCATGCCCTTCCCCCGGCTCGACTTCGACGAGTCGATGTCGAAGTACGGCAACGACAAGCCCGACTTGCGCTTCGGCATGCCGCACGTGGTGCTCAACGCGCTGATCGAGAAGTTCGGCGCCGAGGGTGGCGTGGGCCCGATGTGGGAGACGCTGCAGCAGAAGGGCCTCATCAAGGCGATGGTGGTCTCTCCCGTGGCCGCAGGTCAGCACGATCAGACCGTGGTGAAGGCGAAGGAAGAGGCCTTCCGCAAGGCGAACCCCAACCCCACCGCCAAGGTGCCGCCGCCGCCCCACGAGCTGTCGCGCAAGGAGATCGACGAGCTCGAGGAATACGTGAAGGGCATGGGCGCCAAGGGCCTGGCGCGCGCGAAGATCGCCGAGAACGGTGATTGGACGCAGGCGCCGCTGTTCAAGAACGCCAAACCCGAGCTGCGCGCGGCGATCCTCGAGGCCACCGGCGCCAAGCCCGGCGACCTGATCCTCTTCCAGTTCGGACCCGAGTCGAAGGTCAACACCATCATGGCCAACCTGCGGGTGCACCTGGCCAAGAAGCTCTGGCTGATTCCCGAGTTCGGCGCGGGCGGGAAGTGGAACTTCCTCTGGGTGGTCAACCCGCCCCTGTTCGAGCTCGATGAGGAGACCGGCGTCTGGCACGCGGCGCACCACGCCTTCACGCGCCCGATGGACGAGTGCCTCAAGTACCTCGAGCCGGACACCTTCGATCCCTCCAAGGTGTACTGCTACCGCTACGACGTGGTGCTCAACGGGTTCGAGATCGGCGGCGGCTCGATCCGCCTCCACGATCCCGAGGTGCAGAAGAAGGTCTTCAAGGCGATGGGCATCTCCGACGAGGAAGCCCGCAGCAAGTTCGGCTTCCTGCTCGACGCGCTCAAGTTCGGCGCGCCTCCGCACGGTGGCCTGGCGCTGGGCATGGACCGGCTCGCCTTCCTCATCACCGAGACCGAGTCGCTGCGCGACGTCATCCCGTTCCCCAAGACGCAGAAGGGCACCGACCTGATGACCCAGGCGCCCGGTGACGTCGACGAGAAGCAGCTGCGCGACCTGTACGTGAAGTCGGTGCCGCCCGCGAAGAGCTGAATGCATCGCGGTGCAGGCGCCGTTACGAGGTCGGATCATGCCGACCTTCGAGCGCCGCACCCTGATGCCGGTCTCCGCTGACGAGCTGTGTGCCTGGCACGGCAGGCCGGGCGCGTTCGAGCGCCTCAATCCTCCCTTTCAACCGGTGGAGGTGGAGGAGCGCATCGGCGGTCTGGAGGTCGGGGCTCGCACCGTCATTCGGGGCGTGGGCCCGCTGGGGAGCCGCTGGGTGGCCGAACACACCGCGTACGAGCCCGGCCGCATGTTCCGCGACGAGCAGAAGAGCGGGCCGTTCGCGAAGTGGGTGCACACCCATCGGTTCGAGCCGAAGTCGGAGACGACCAGTGAACTCATCGACTCGCTCGAGTACGAGCTCCCGCTGGGTGGCCTCGGCTCGTTCTTCGGCGGGGCGTTCACCACCGCCACGCTGGAGCGGATGTTCGCCTTCCGGCATGCGTTGACGCGGAATGATCTGCAGCGGCACGCGGCCTTCGCGGGGAGGCCACGGCTCACGGTGGCGATCACCGGCGCCAGCGGGATGGTGGCCACCGCGCTCACTCCCTTTCTGACCACCGGCGGGCACACGGTGCGGGCCGTGAAGCGCACCGGCACGCAGTTCGATGCGAGCGCGTTCGAAGGTGCTGACGTGGTCGTCAACCTCGCAGGGGCAGGGGTGGCCGACGAGCGCTGGACAGCGGCGCGCAAGCGCCTGCTCGAGGACAGCCGGATCGACTACACGCGCCGGCTCGTGGCGGCAGCAAGGGCGAGCGGCTCGAAGCCGAAGGTGTGGATCCAGGGCTCGGCGATCGGCATCTATGGATCACGCGGTGACGAGCTGCTCACTGAGGACTCGAAGGTCGGCGAGCCGGCCGACACCGGCGCGGCGTATCTCGCGAAGCTCTGCCAGGAATGGGAAGGGGCGGGCGCGGACGGTGGTGAGCGGGTGGTCAACCTGCGGATCGGTCTCGTGCAGGCGGCGCAGGGTGGGGCGCTCTCGAAGCTGCTGCCGGCCTTCAAGCTGGGCGCGGGCGGGCCCATCGCGGGTGGAAAGCACTGGCAGAGCTGGGTGTCCCTCGAGGACCTGCTCGGAGTGATCCTCTTCTCTGCGTACACCGACTCGCTCTCGGGGCCGGTGAACGCGGTCGGGCCGCATCCGGTGACCAGCGCGGAGTACGCGAAGGTACTGGGTCGGGTGATCAACCGGCCCTCCTTCGCGCCGTTGCCGGCGTTCGTGCTGAGAGCGATGTTTGGTGAGCTCGCCGATGGTGCGCTGCTCGCCAGTCAGCGAGTGTCGCCGAAGAGGCTCACGGAGGCGGGCTTTCGGTTCCTGCACCCGATGATCGAGGACGCGCTGCGCTTTACGCTCGGCAGGTAGGTCCACTCGCGGCGGAAAACGTAATCAGCGGATTACGTCGCGGGAGAATCTGCCCGCCGACGGTGCGCGCTCACAGCTCAAAGAGCAAGGCGATGATGACGGGTCTGCGGCGGTGCTCGATTCCGTCAGGCCCTCGGCGCGCGGCAAGGATGTGCACGTGGCGAAGTCGGATTCACAGAGTCCGAAGCTTCCGACACTTCGTCACAAGAACTTTGCGCCGAGGGCCTCGTCGCCGTTTGTACCTTCGCAAACCCAGCTTCAGCACGCCCGCCGGTGGCAGGTCTCTCACGACGTAATCCGCTGATTACATTTTTCGCCTAGGGACAGCCCGCGTCGGGTCGGTTGCTCGTCGGCATCGGGCTGAGCGTCACCTGCGGCCCGATGTTGCACGCGTTCGTCACGTTGATCCGAATGCGGCCGAGCCCACCACCGCCGCCACCACCACCGGCGATCAAGGTCGCGTCTTCTCCGGGCGTGGCGCCGGCGTCGACGACCGCGCCGTCGCCGCCCGCGCCGCCGGCCAGCCCATCAGAGCCACCGCGCGCTGGAATGGCCGTCAGCTGCCCCTGCTGACCGCCGTTCGGGGTTCCCGCTTCTCCGCCAGCGCCGCCGTTGCAGGTGAGCCCGCCCGACGAGGCGATCACCTGC
>VFKJ01001025.1 GCA_009885595.1 Myxococcales bacterium
GGTCTGCGGCTTCAGGCGCCCAGCTGCGCTCGCGCCTCGGGGGACATGCGCTCGGGCGTCCACGGCGGCTCGAACACCAGCTCGATGTCGGCGTGGCGAATGCCCTGCACCATGGTCTCCACCGCCTCGCGGGCGTCGCGGGTGATGGACTCGCCCAGCGGGCACGCCGGGGTGGTCATGGTCATCACCACGCGCGCGCGATCGCCCTCGCGCGAGGTCTCGTACACCAGGCCCAGCGAGACCACGTCGATGCCCAGCTCGGGGTCGATCACCACGCGCAACGCTCGGAGGATGTCGGGGTCCATCGGTCAGGCGCTCGCGAAGCGCGGCCGGAGCACGTGGTTCTCCAGGTGCAGCCGCGCGGCGATCTGCGCCTCGAGCTGTTTCATCTCGGCGAAGAGGGTGCGGTAGCTGGTGCACGCCCATTCCGGCAGGGTGAAGTCTTCGCTCGCGGCGCGGATGCGCACCAGCAGCTCGTTGATGAGCTCATGGTCCTTCATCATCGCCTCCACCGCGTCCTTCGGCGGGAGCTGGCCGCTGAGCACCGGGAACACCTCGCGCACCTCCTCCTCGAGGTGCGGGGTGAGGACGGCGTCGAGCTCGTCGACCGCGAGCTTGAGTTCCTCGAGCTTCGGGTTGTGCGCCCCGTGCACGCGGCCCACCTTGTTCGCCAGCATGCGCACCATCGGCAGCGCGCGGCAGAGCGGATCGTGATGGTGCAACAAGATGTGGGCGACCAGCTGAGGCGTGGAGAGCGTGCGCACGTCGGTCGGCGGCAGCCCCTTGCGCGAGACGATCGCGCCCTTCAGCTCGGTGACCAGCGCGGCGACGTCGAGCTGCTTTCCCTGCGCGGCCTGCTCGAGGGTCAGGTCACCCCGGCAGCAGAAGTCGATGCGGTGCCGCTGGAAGACCTCCGCGCACTCCGAGTGATCGAGGACGACGTCGGCGACGGTCTGAAGGCGATCGAGCATGGAACACGGGGTGAGCATGTTTCATGCCGCGCCTCCGCAGGGGCACGAGCTCCCTCGGAATGGAACAGCGGATGTTCCGCAGCTGTTCAAGTTGGAACAAGGCGCGCGACACGGTCGAATGGGCCGGCCCGAAAGTCACTCGTGGTGCAGCGACCAGGGCCGGGGCGCACCCCTGCGCGGAAGCTTCACTTCACCGCCACCGGCACGTCCTTCGTCTTGGGCCCGCGAACGAGGCGCAGCACGGCGCTGCCGGCCCGGGTGGCTTTCACGAAGAGCGTCGACTCCTTCAGGGTGACGTCGGTGTCGCCCTGCCAGCCGTCGCGCTTCTCCACCGGACCCCAGTAGAGCGAGAGGCCGCCGCCATCGAGGAAGAGCTCGGCCTCGGTGGCCTCGTCGACGCGGAAGCCCTGCACCTCGCCGACCTTGAGGCCTACCTTGTCCACCTCGTGCAGCAGGGGGAACACATAGCCCGGCGTTGGCTCCCAGCCGCGGCGGGTGCCTTCGGTCACCTCGGTCTCGTAGGCGTCGCGCGTCACCACCTCGCGCGGGGCCTCGGCGTCACGCCTGGCGGATTCGACGTAGACGAGCCGCCACTCCCCGCGCTCCACCGACTTGAAGCCAGCGCAGCCACTGCCGACCAGCATCACCACCGCGGAAAGGAGCCATCTCATGGGCGCCGAGCCTAACCGACCTGCGACTGCGCGCGCCTCAGGGACCCTGGGGAGGCGGCACGGTCTCCGCGGGCATCGTCGACTCGCGCTCGGCCTCTTCCGCGGTGCCGCCCACCGCCTCGGCGGAGGTCTTCGGCACCGGGACCACCTTGCCAGCGCCGCCTTCGCCTTCGCCGTCGCGGCGCTCGTAGACCGGGTACTTGTCCCAGTCGAAGGCCGTGGTGGCGTCGCCGATGGTCTTCGGGGTGGTGGCGCGCAGGCGGCCGCGCACGAGGGAGATCTGCTGCTGCACGGCCTGCGGGGTGGGGTGCGTCTTGAGCGCGTCGACCCACAGCTCGATGGCGCGCTCGGGGTCGCCGGCGTCGGCCTTGAGCCGGCCCAACTCGACCAGGGCGTGCGCCCGCAACTCGGAATCGGGGAAGCGCTCGAGGAGATCGTCGAACACCCGCTGCGCCTCGGGCTTTCGCCCTTCCATCATCGCGAGCGCCTGGCCGCGCAGGTAGAGCGCGTCGTCGACCCAGGCGCTGGTCTCGTACTTCTGCGAGACCTTGCGGGCCTCGAGCTCGCACTGCTCGTAGTCCTGCAGCTCGAAGTAGAGCTTGGCCACCGTGAAGGAGAGCTCGGCCGACTGCGGCGGGTTTCGCGCGAGCGCCGAGGTGTACTCGGCGATGGCGCCGCGCAGGTCGCGGAACTGGTGCCAGAGCAGCCCGGCCAGGTGCAGGCGGCCTTCCAGCGTCTCAGGGGCTTCCGGGCACACCGTGATCAGCTCGCGGTAGACCTCGATGGCCCGCTTGGGATCGTTGAGCTGGAAGGCGTAGAGATCGGCCGCACCCCGCAGCGCGCGCGCCCGGTAGAGGTTGCTCTGCGGCGAGGCGTCGCGCTCGAGCAGATCGAGCGCCAGCTTGTACTCGGCGATGGCGAGGTCGGGCTTCTGCAGGAACTGGGCGGTGCGCGCGCGCTCGAGGTGCGTGGGCGGGTCGTCCTTCCGGCAGGCGCTCATCGCCAGCAGCGCGATGAAGGCAAGCCACCTCACGGGCACGCCTCCGGGTGGTAGCGCACGCAGCGGTTTTCGGCGCAGGCGATGCAATCGCGGAGCTGATCTTCGTCCTGTCCGCACACCAGCACGCTGGAAGGGCGGGGACAGTCGGTGTTCTGCACGCAGGTCGTGTTGCCCCCGTCCAGACCGGTGAGGGGCTCGCCCCGGAAACACAGGCGCCCGCACCCGAGCAGCAGCAGTGGAATGAGCAGGAACAGCCGCATGACCCGACGCCTCCTAGCACACTGTCTCCCTCGCCCCCGAGGGGGAGAGCGGGGCGGGGAGAGGGCTTGCCCGCTTCTCACCGCGGCCAGCTCAACCGAAACAACGGAGCGCGCGCAGACGGATCATCGGGGTCCGCGACCAGCCGCAACTCCCCGCCCGGCAGGCAGCACACGCCCTCGAGCTTCACCTCTTCAGCCACCACCCGGCGCTCGTCCACCTGTCCCTCTCGGCTGAGCGTGCCCACGATGGATCCCGCGACCTCTCCGTCCTCATAGGGGTCGGTGGTGTCCTCCGCGGCGGCCGTGAAGAGCAGCTCCTCGTTCGGGCCCAGGCACAGGTCGGTGAGTGAGAGGGGGATCTCGCCCAGCTCGCCGAGGCGTACGGGGATGACCTCGCGCAGGCACTCCGCGGTGAGGGCACCGGCGGCGAGCTCCCGCTCGAAGCGCGCGCGGTCGAGCCTCACCAGCGCGTTCTCCTTGCTGGCCCCGTTGCCGCGTTGCGCGAGGAAGACGTCCTCGCCGGTGGCGACCGCGCCCTCGATGTTGAGCTCCTCGAGGCGCGCCTCCAGCGCGGCGTACAGCGGCTCGAGGTCGATCACGCGCCGCGACCAGCCGAGGACCTCGACGGCGATGGCCCGGCGCCGCGCCTGGCTGGAGCCCGAGCCGATCGCCAGCAGCGAGGCCCCGATCCCCATGAGCGCCTCGAAGTCGGGCTTCTCTCTCTTGGGAATGTGCCGGCGCGCCGCGGAGCTCAGCGCCAGCGGGGTGGGGCTTCCGCCGCCAAGATCGGTGCGCAGCAACTCGAGGGCGTCGTCGGCGACCACGTAGAGGAACCCCTCGTGGTGGACGAGCCCGCTGGCCGCTGAAAGATCGAGATAGGAGAGGAGATCCAGCTTCATGGGTCAGGAACCATAACCGGAGCGCGGGCCGCGCTTCTTGAGTACGCAGGGCCCATGATCTGGGTCGCTCCACCTCGGCCAGCCGTCCGCTTCGCTCTCGGCTGTCTCGCGCAGCCTTCGGCTGCTATCGGTTCCGCGCCATGAGCCCCCAGCCGCGCCCCGGGATTCTGAAGATCGCCAACTACGTCGCCGGTGACATGACGTTGCCCGGGTTCGCGCAGCCGGCGCTGCTGTGCGCGAACGAGTCACCGCTGGGGCCGAGCCCCGCCGCGGTGGCCGCCGCGCGCGACGCGATGGCGAACGTGCACCTCTATCCCGATGCCGACACCAGGGCGCTGTGCCAGGCGCTCGGCACGCTGCACGGGCTGGATCCGGCGTGGATCATGTGCGGCACCGGCTCGGAGTCGCTCATCGAGGTGCTCTGCCGCACGTATGCCGGGCCGGGCGACGAGGTGCTGATGCCGCAGTTCAGCTTCCCGATGTTCAGCATCTTCGTGAACGCGGTGGGCGCGACGGTGGTGACCTCAGCGGCGCCGAACTTCACCGCCGACATCGACGCGCTGCTCGCGGCGGTCACCGAGAAGACGAAGCTGGTGTTCATCGCGAACCCGAACAACCCGACGGGCACCTGGGTGGACCGGGCGGCGATCGCCCGCCTGGTCGCCGGGCTGCCGGAGCGGGTGATGCTGGTGCTCGACTCCGCGTACGCCGAGTACCTGAAGGATCCGGCCTACGACGCGGGGCTGCACTACGTCACCGAGCACCCCGGGCGGGTGGTGGTGCTGCGCACGTTCTCGAAGCTGTACGCCCTGGCGGGGATGCGGGTGGGGTGGATGCACGCGGACCCGACTACGATCGATCTGCTGCGGCGCGCGCGGCTGATCTTCCCGGTGACGGCGCCGTCCCAGGCCGCCGCGATCGCCGCGCTCTCAGACACCGCGCACGTGCA
>VFKJ01000533.1 GCA_009885595.1 Myxococcales bacterium
GCTCGCCCTGACCCCGACAATCACGTCCTCAACGGGCACGCCGTCTGGCACCTCGCGACCTCGGCCTGTCTCGCCCTCTTCTTCGAGTACGAGTCGTCCCAACGCCGCTGAAGGGTACCGTTCCGCGCGATCAGCGCAGGGTGATGTCAGCCACCACGGGGTTGTGATCGCTCGGGCCGCGCCTGAGCCGGTGCACGTGCTCGAACTTGATGCCGGGCGACGCGATGAAGCCGTCGATGACCTTGTCGCCGTGCGTGGGCCCCTTGGGTGCGTGCCACTTCATGCCGGCGGACCGCGCGAAGCGGCCGTACTTCTCGGTGTTCGCGTCCATGCCGATCACGAGCGGGAGCTTCGCGGCGCGCGTCTGCTTGATGAACGCGCGCAGATTGCGGTCGAACTGCGGCCAGAGCTTGCTCGCGTAACCCGGCGGGCGGTGCACCGAGACCATGCGCACCTTCTTGTCGCCGACCTTCAGGTCCACCCAGGTGACCCAGCGGTTGAGAATGCCCTCGCCCTTCGCGGACGCGAGCGCGAAGCCACGCCTGGTGGCGCGCGCGTCTTTGCGATCCCACACCACCGCCGAGCCTGCGCGATCTTCACTCGAACGATCCTGGTGAACGCCTGACGCCTTGCCCATCAGCTTGCGAATGTGGGTGCGCTTGGCCTCCTGCACCAGCATCACGTCGGTGACCTTGTCGAGCGCCTTGAGCCGGGTCTTGCTGTCGCTGAAGTCGTCGTTCACCGTGGCGATGGTGAGCGTCTCGCTCTTCTTCGCCGGCTGGTGCTTCGGGCCGTGGGGGAGCGTGAACGGCGGGAGCGTGGGGTGCGGGAAGCCGACGACGGGTCTCATGTCCCATTGTCGGTTTCCTCGGCGCGCGAGGATTTCGGGTTCCCCGTCAATCGCGCTTACAGAGTGGGCCCACCAGGATTCGAACCTGGAACCAAGCGGTTATGAGCCGCCAGCTCTACCGTTGAGCTATGAGCCCGTTCGCTCGCACCTGACGAACGCGAAGCACCCTACCAGACGGACACGGCGTGCCTACCAGAGCCCGAAAGAAGCGCGAGACGTACCACCACGGAGATCTCTCCAACGCGCTGGTCTCCGCCGCCCTCGAGGTGATCGCCAAGGAAGACCAGCTCACCCTGCGCGAAGTGAGCCGCCGCGTCGGCGTCAACCACCGCGCCGTCTACCGCCACTTCGCCGATCTCACCGCGCTGCTGGCCGCCGTGGCCGAGCAGGGCTACCGCCAGCTCCTCGAGGCGCTGGAGGAATCGCTGGAACCCTTGAAGCGCGCCCCCGCCGAGAAGCGCCTGGAGGCGCTCGCCTGCGCCTACGTCGCCTTCGCCGTCGATCACTCCGCGCACTACCGCATCATGTTCGGCAAGCGCCTCAACGAAGACGGCCGCTTCCCCGTGCTGGAAGAGCTGGTGGTGCGCGCCTTCGAGCTGCTCGACACCGAGATCCAGGCCGGCATCGAGTCGGGCCGCTTCGTCGCGCGCCCCCGCCGCGAGCTCGTGTTTGCCTTCTGGAGCCTCGCCCACGGCTTCGCTTCGCTCGCGCTCGTGCGGAGAATCAAGGTGAAGCGCGCCCTGGTCGAGCCGTATGTGCGACAGATCGTGGCGCCCTTTGTCGCGGGGTTACGCGCGCTCTGAGCCCAATCAGTTGAAAAGGGGAGGGTGCCTCCTTAATGTCTCCAGTGGAGACTTCTGGTAAGCCCTCTCCCCGACCCTCTCCCCCGCAGGGGAGAGGGAGACAGGTTGAATCGGTATGAAGAACGCCATCCGCATCACCGCCGCTGACGGCTACGGGCTCGTCGGCCACGTGCTGGGCGCGGGCAAGCGGGGGCCGGTGCTCGTCATCAACGGGGCCACCGGCGTGCGCCAGTGGTACTACGCAGGGTTCGCCGCCTGGGCCGCCGCGCAGGGCGCCACCGTCCTCACCTGGGACTACCGCGGCATCGGCGAGTCGCGCCCCCATCGGCTCCGCGGCTTTCCCGGCACCATGCGCGACTGGGGTCATCAGGATCTCGAAGGCGTGCTCCGCTTCGCCCACGCTGAATGGAGCGGCCGCCCCCTCGTCGCCATCGGCCACAGCGTCGGTGGACAGATCCTGGGGCAGCCCGCGAGCAACACCCTCATCTCTCGCGCGGTCACCGTGGGCAGCCAGTTCGGCTCGTGGCAGCTGTGGCCGGCGCCCCGCAAGTGGGCCTTCGCCGCCCTCTGGCACGGCCTGATGCCCGGCCTCACCCACACCCTGGGCTACTTCCCAGGCTCC
>VFKJ01000228.1 GCA_009885595.1 Myxococcales bacterium
CGAGTGGAACCAGATCTCTTCCACCGACCTCGTGCACGCCACCTCGCTGGTGGTGCGGGCCATCGAGCGCGGGCCCGTCACCCCTCCCGCCCCCGCGAAGACCGCCGTGGCGGCGAAGAAGAAGAAGCTCCCCAAGGCCGCCATCGCGCGCCGATAGGTTCGAGCAACTCGCTGATTTGACTCGGTCACCACCGTCCACAAAGCAAGGGGGGTTGACACACAGTCGCCTACAGGAGCATCCATGTCCCAACAAGGGGACACCTATGAGCGACGTCTTTACGAACGCCGGATCAGTTTCGTCGGTCATCACCCGCAAGGGTCACAGCACGGCGTCGGGCAAGTTCTCGCCCAGCTTCGGCGTGCACCGCGGTCTCATCAAGGACCCGAACTGGCCGCCCGCAGTGTTCCCTGAGCACGGCACCGCCGCCTCGCGCCGCTTCCGCCGCGTCGAGCTGGCCTTCCAGGTCGAGCTGCGCGGTGAAGCCCACCACGTCCAGGGCGACGTCTCCGAGGGCGGGGCGATGTTCCTCCTGGGCCGCAAGGTCGAGACCCGGCACGTCGACATCGTGGTGAAGGGCAAGGCCGCGCGCGCCGAGGTGTTGTCGGCCTCGAAGCAGGGCACCGCGTTCGCGCACCACTGCCGCTTCATCGACTCCGCCGAGGCGCTCCCGGTGTGGGAAGCCGTCGCGTCCAGCTGAGTTTCAGGTAGCGTCCGACCACCGTGGCTTCCAGGGTCGGCGATGAGACCATCCGCAACGTGAACCTGGTCACGGTCAGCGACCCGCTGCTGGGCCAGGTCGTCGAGAGCTACAAGATCGAGTCGCTCATCGGCTCCGGCGCGATGGGCATGGTGTACCGCGGGGTGCACCAGATCATCGGCAAGGCCGCCGCCATCAAGGTGCTCAAGGCCGACTACGCCGATGATCCCGAGATGGTGCAGCGCCTCATTCGCGAGGCGCGCTCCGTCAACGCCATCCGCCACCCGGCCATCGTCGACATCTTCGGCTTCGGCACCCTGCCCCGCACCGAGCAGCCGTACATCGTGATGGATCTCCTCGAGGGAGACCCGCTCGACGAGTACCTGAAGGAGCACGCCCCGATGAAGCTGCGCCAGGTGGCGCCCTTCCTCGACGAGCTGCTCTCCGCGCTCTCCGCCGCGCACGCGGTCGGCGTCATCCACCGTGACTTGAAGCCCGGCAACGTCTTCGTGGAGAGCAAGCCCGACGGCCAGAAGGGCATCAAGGTGATCGACTTCGGCCTCGCCAAGCAGGCCGATCGCGCCGGCGGCTCGGTCAAGCCCACCAACCCCGGCACCCTGCTGGGCACGCCCGCCTTCATGGCCCCGGAGCAGGTGCTGGGCAGCAAGGTGACCCCCGCGACCGATCTCTACGCGGTGGGCGGCATCGCCTACCAGATGCTCACCAACCACCTTCCGCACGAGGCGCCCTCGGCCATCGAGGTGCTCTCGCAGAAGATGGCGCACGATCCGATTCGGCCGCGCCAGTGGCAGCCCGCCCTCGACGAGGAGCTCGACGCCTGGGTGATGCGGCTGCTCTCCCGCGAGCCCGAGCAGCGCTACCAGGAAGCGGAAGAGGCCCGCCGCGCGCTGCGGCGGATCACCGACGGGCGCACCAGCAACAGCGGCAACCGGGTGGCGCTCAACCGCCCGACCGCCACCGGGGTGGTGCCCAAGCGCGAGTGGGGCGACGCCAGGACCGTGGTCACCGAGAGCGCCGACGCCAGGGGCGAGAAGGCCGCCGAGGTCAGCACCGACAACCACTTCTCGCCCTGGGCGAAGACCAACGTCGAGCACCCGGAAGTGGCGGCCGACCCCGAGCCGACCGTTCCTCCGACCACCCGCCCCAGGTTCCAGTCGAACCGCCTCGAGGCGCTCACCACCGCCGCCAGCCCCGACGAGGTCCTCCGCTCGCAGGCAGCGGCGAAGAAGAAGACCGAAAGCCAGAAGACGCTGCCGCCCCTCGTCGGGGCGGGTCCGGGTGAACAGACCGATGTCGCCCTGGGTCCGGGCCCCGCGGTCCCCTCGCGCATCCCCCTCTACATCGCGCTGCTCACCGCCATCGTCGCCCTGCTGTCCGGGTTGATCTGGCTCGTCAGCCAACGCTGATCATGCGATGAAATGCCGTAATGTCGGGCCGTTGTGAGTCCCGGTGGGGCGTCGTCCAAGGGTAGGACATCAGACTTTGACTCTGAGTATCGTGGTTCGAATCCACGCGCCCCAGATGTAGCGAAAGTGCGCGGATGGCTTCCGCGGTGAAGTGAGACACAATTCGCATGCGGTTGTGCGGTTGACGTGGCCTTCGCCTCTGGGGGAGACGCAGCATGGCAGTCAAGGAGCTCCAGCTCGTACCCGTTGGTCCCGTCCAAGGGGGGTTCCTCCGGGAACTCGAAGTGCCCATCGCCCAGGTGTTGGGGGTGACGGCCTACCTGGGCAAGTCGCTGCTGGCGCAGCCCGCGTTCGCCTTCAACAAGGACCGCAACCAGTACCACACCACCGCGATCATGCGGCGCTTGCTCACCCTCAAGGACATGGGCACGCCGCTGATCATCGGCATCGCCGACGTCGATCTCTTCGTGCCCGATTCGCCCTTCGTCTACGGCGAGGCCGATCGCGAGTCGCACGCCGCGGTGATGTCGCTGTGGCGGCTCAAGGGCGAGGGCGAAGCGTGGAAGCGGCGCACCTTCGTGGAAGCGGTGCACCAGGCCGGGCACCTGGTGGGGCTCTCGTATTGCGAGGACGCGCGCTGCGCGATGTTCCTCGCCACCACCATCACCGACGCCGAGCGCCGCCAGCTGCACCTCTGCAACAACTGCCGGAACGAGTTGGTGAAGGTCCGCCGCGTGTAGTGTTCGGCCCGGCCGCGTGATGCAGTGCGGTGCATGTTCGAACAGCGCTCTTTCCTTCCCCTGGCGGTGGCGCTCCTGCTCTCGGGGTGCGAGCTCTTCGGCGGCGGCGGTGGCGGCGGCGGCACCGGCGGCGGCGGGGGCACCACCTTCCTCTTCGCCCAGGGCTTCACCTTCACCCGGCGCGACGATCGCAACGTCTACCTGGTGAACGACGCCGACGTGCAGACCGCCAGCGCCCTGACCCAGTCGGGCAACGTGCGCACGCCGAGCTTCTCGCGCGATGGCCGCAGCATCGTCTTCGTGCGCGGCACCTCGATGGACTCGGAGATCGCGATCGTCCCCTCGGCCGGCGGCATCGTCAAGACGGTGGTCTCCACCTCGGCCCAGCAGCGCAACTTCAAGACGCCGGTGTTCTCGCCCGACGGGCTGCAAGTGGCCTTCTCCTTCGACAACGGCGTCTCCACCGGCATCGGGCTCATCACCGTCGACGGCACCAACGCGCGGCTGCTCGCCAGCGGCGGTCTCTCGCAGGGCTCGCCTTCCTTCACCCCCGACGGCGACGCGCTGATCGTCGCCGCGGGCAGCCCGGGGCTCGGGTACACGCAGATCGAACGAATCACCCTCGCCACCAACGCGGTCAGCAACGTCACCAACTCGCTGGGCGACGCGCTGTCGATCGCGAACCGGCTGGTGATCTCTCCCGACGGCACCAGGGCCGCCTACGACGGCATCGTCTCCAGCGGCGCGTCGCGCATCTTCGTGATCGACCTGTCCACCGAGGCCGTCACCCAGCCGTACCCGGCGGAGGCGGGCGCGAACGACTCCTTCCCCTGCTGGCTCTCCGACACCGCCGTCGCCTTCTCCTCGGACTCCGGCGGCAACGACAGCATCTACCGGGCGAACCTGCCCACCAGCGCGGGCGTGTCGCTGCTGGTGCCCAAGGCCATCGAGCCCTGGTACAGCATCACCCGGTAGTCACTCGCAGGCCTGGGTGAGCCCGTTGCAGGTGCAGGTGCCCAGCAGCGCGCACTGCAGGAAGTTCGCGCCGCCGTACTGGCAGAGCGTTCCAGCGCTGATGCAGCTCCCCGGCAGGCTCGCGCCCAACGAGTCGCAGCACTCGCTCG
Source organism: Myxococcales bacterium (assembly GCA_009885595.1). Taxonomy (GTDB): domain Bacteria; phylum Myxococcota; class Myxococcia; order Myxococcales; family Myxococcaceae; genus Archangium_A. The sequence goes on from VFKJ01000228.1 coordinate 3,990, forward strand.
ACCCGCACTCGGCGTTGTCCACGCAGCCAAACCCGGCGTCGAACCCGGGTCCGGCGTCCGACCCCGAGCTGCTGCACAGGCCGCCCTGGCACGTCTGCGCACCGAGGCAGCTGACGCAGGCCGCGCCCGCCGAACCCTGGCCGCACTGCGCGTTGCTGTAGCTCGAGGCGAGCACGCAGCTGTTGCCGTCGCAGCAGCCCGAGCAGGTGCTCGCGTTGCAGGTGGTGCCGCCCGAGCAGGTGCCGCTGTTGCAAGTCTGGCCCGCCGCCTGGTTGCACGTCTGGCAGAACACGCCGTTGCGCCCGCAGGTGGTGTTCGACGTGCCGCCCAGGCAGGCGCCGGTGCTGACGTCGATGCAGCCCGCGCAGGGCTGGCAAGCGCCGCTCACGCAGGTGTTGGCCGAAAGGCAGCTGGTGCACGCGTTCCCGCTGGCGCCGCAGCGCGCGGCCGTGGTGTTGGTGATGCAGACGCCCGCGGCGGTGCAGCACCCGGAAGGACAGGTCGCCACTGAGCAGCTCGAGCCGCCCCCGCCCGTGCCACCGCCCGCCCCGCCTCCCGTCGCGCCGCCGCCGGTCCCGCCCCCCGTGGCGCCGCCTCCGCCCGTGCCCCCGCCGCCCCCGCCGGTGGGGTTGCGGCACTGGCCCCCCGCGCACGTCTGCGAGGTGGAGCACTGCTGGCAGGCGCTGCCAGACACGCCGCAGGCCGGGGTGGTGGCCCCGCTCTGGCATCGCCCCGCGCTGTCGCAGCAGCCGGTGCAGTTCGCAGCCGAACACGTGGCCCCGCCACCGCCGCCGGCGCCGCCGCCGCCACCCGAAGCGTTCTGGGTGACGCAC
>VFKJ01000588.1 GCA_009885595.1 Myxococcales bacterium
GAATCGCAGGTTTTGCGCGCACCAGGGAATGCACTTCGTACCGCGCCCAGAGCGGTCGCGGGTGACCTGGCGCCGGAATGTCGGTTCGCCGATAGAAGGGCCTCTCGCGGCGTTCCGCGGCGGCGTGCGCAGCATCATTGACATACGCGGCAACACCCTCTCTCCTTCGGCCGTGGCGGGGATCCGCAGTTTCATGTTGTCCTTTCTGACTGTGCGGTCCTCTGTGCTCGGCGCAGAGTTCGAGACGAGGCACGCCGGTTCGTGGCTGGTCTGGGAGCCGGGGCGCTGGCGTGCGCCCGCTGGCGCTGACGAGCAGAACACGGTCGAGGGCTCTCACCACGCGCGGACGCCGGTGCCGGGCGACGCGCTGTGTTTCCAGCTGTACGTCGCCGGTGACATCGGGCCACTCCGCGTGGGGCGCGATCTCCAGCGCAGCGAGCTGGTGCTCAACGACGCGACCGTCTCGCGGCTGCATGCGTACCTGGTGAGCACCGGCCCCGATGCCTGGTCGGTCGAGCCGGCGAAGGACCGCGCGGTGCGCGTGGACGGCCGGCTCGTCGACCCTGGTTCGTCCACGCGCCTGAAGCGCGGCTCGGCGCTGGTGCTCGGGTCGGTTCGCCTCACCTGGTACGACCCGGCGGGCTTCCAGGCGCGCCTGAGAGCGGCGCGGGAGGCGCAGTGAGCGCGACGCGCGTCGCCAGCTTCAGAGCACGATGGCCGCCTGCAGCGACGGAGGGTCCAGGTCCACGCTGCAGGTGTTGGAGGTGGTGAGGTTCACCATCAGTTTCACGCGGCCGTTGCGGCTCATGACGCCGAGCGCGAACACGCCCTCGTAGGGGGCCGCGCGGTACAGCCCGAAGACACACTTCTTCTCTGCCACTGCCGCCAGGCGCTTGGCCTCGTCTGGGGTGAACCCACCGTCGACGTAGAGGGCGGTGAGGGGCGTCGACTCGAGCAGCGCCTCTGCCTCCAGGAGCGTGGCGGCCGAGAGCGGCACCACCATCACCTTCGTCTTCTTCGCCAGCGCCGGGTCGAGCTTTCGCAGCGCCTCTTCGAAGGCGGGCGCATCGGGAGGCGGGTCGATCAGCGGATCACCCGTCAGCCCCGCGTCAGGCACCGAGCGCGTCAGGACGCCGATGATCAGCTTGCCACCGCTGCGCTTGGCCAGGCCCTTGTCGAAGCCCAGCGCCTTCACGAGCATGGGCGCCGCTTGATCCGCCGGCACCAGGCTCTGGGCACGCGTCGCTGGCGCCAGCAGCAGGGTCCCCACCAGCAGAGCCGTGAACGAGGGATCGACGCGCAATGAACGGGGGAAGGGACTCGAAGAAGAGGTCACGCGGGCGTCCCGTGATGTTTTGCTGCTGCAACTGTTGCGACTGAACCTAATCTGCCGAAGCGCTGCAATTAGCTTGCCCCCCGGCCGGCCGCCGAGCGGCGGTCCAAAAGTCAACGCCGCTTGCGGGTGCCAGCGGCAGAAAAGGGCGGGACGCCGCGGCAGGAAGAGCGTGCAGAAAGTGCGCGCACCGGGGAGTTCGCGCCGATGACCTGCCGCGCACGATGTGCGCAGGTCAGCCCCAGAAGCTCCGGTGCCAGTGACTCACCCGCGAGCCGAGCGCTCCGCGAAGAGCAGCACGCCCGCAAGGCAGAGCGCGAAGAAGTCGAGCGTCATCACGTAAGGAAACTGCTGCGTGCGGAAGAGCTCAGAGAACTCGCCCACGCCACCGAAGCAGAAGAGGCCGCCGAAGCCGATCGCCGCGAGCCCCAGCGCCCGGCACACCCAGCGGCTCGAGAGCAGGCGGCCCGCGAAGGAAGTCGGCTCACGCCGCAGCTCCAGCCAGGGGCGCAGCACGAAGTACGGCAAGAGCGCGAACGCCCCCACCACCAGGCTCGCGCCCAGGAAGAGCCACTTCCACCACGGGGTGTCGAAGCGCAGCGCCACCGCCATCGCCAGCGGCGCCACGCCCATCAGGTTGAAGAGCGCGAAGAGCGAGAGGTTCACGCCGGAGAGGTCGGCGGTGGCGAGCTTGATGATCAGCCGGCTGGTGTCGGGGGAGGCGGGCGGCGCGGTGAGGGCCGCGCCTACCAGGCCGCACCAGAGCAGGGCGGCCGCCACGCGGAAGTGGATCGGTCTCACAGGTGCTTGAACCCCAGCTTGCCCGAGAGCGGCACCCCATCGAGCTTCACGCCGCGGCCCTCACGCAGCCAGCCCAGGTGATGGAAGACGAAGCCCGCCTGGGTCATCGCGCGCTCGAAGGGCTCACTGCGGCGCACGGCGACCAGCAGCACGTAGTCTTCGCCTCCGGTGAGCGCGTACGGGAGGGCCGCCTGGCGCGAACCGGCGAACTTCAAGAGCGCCTCGCTCAGGGGCAGCGCGTCCGACAAGAGCTCTGCGCTCACGCCCGAGGCGCGGCAGACGTGTCCGAGATCCTGCGCCAGCCCGTCGGAGACGTCGATCGCCGCCGAGCAGAGGGTGCGCGCCAGCTGGCCGAAGGCGAGGTGGGGCGTGGGTCTGCGTTGCGCGCGCCGCAGCGCCGCGCTCTTCGCCTTCAGCCCGGCGGCCGCGTCTCCCAGCGGGCCCGACACGTAGAGCGCGTCGCCGGCCCGGGCGCCCGAGCGCAGCAGCGGCGGCCCGTCGAGCGCGCCGGCGATGGTCACGGTCACCGAGAGCTGCGCGGCGCGGGTGACGTTGCCGCCCACCAGCTCGGCGCCGTGCGTGCGCGCGAGCGCCGACATGCCGTCGCCGAGCTTCTTCAGGTCGCCCGGCTTGATGCCGCGGGGCAGCCCCAGCGCCACCGTGAACCAGCTGGGGCGCGCGCCCATCGACGCGAGATCGGACAGGTTGACCGCGAGCGCCTTGTGGCCGACCTCTTCGAGGGAGAACCCGGGCCGGGTGAAGTGCACGCCCTCGAACACTGCGTCGGTGGTGACGCAGCTGGGCCCCTGGCTTGCGAGCACCGCGCAGTCGTCGCCCGGGCCGCGGGGAGGAGGCGCCACGTCGAAGCGGGAGACGAAGGTGTCGATCAGCCCGAACTCGTCCATCGGGCCGTCGTAGACCACTCGCGTATCCCTGTCCCTGCAGTCGTGCGGTGCGAGGTGCCTGCGCTCGACTTCGACCTGGAGATCACACCATCAAGAGTGGGACCGCGTAGGCCTCGAACTGCTCATCGTGGGTGACGAGGGTGGCGCCCTCGACGATCGCCTGGGCGATGAGCATCCGGTCGAAAGGATCGCCATGGTGACGCGGCAGGCGGCCCACCAGGGCGGCGTGCTCAAACCCGATGGCGAGCGCGGTGAACTGACTCTCCTCGGCCGCCTCAAACAGGGGGCCGGGCACCTTCAGCTTTCCAAGCCCGAC
>VFKJ01000782.1 GCA_009885595.1 Myxococcales bacterium
AACGCCCTGCGCGCGAAGGGCATCATCGCCAGGGCGATTCCGCCGCTGGAGGGTCTGCGCATCTCGGTGGGCCTCGAGGCAGACAACGACAAAGTCGTCGATGGACTCGGATCACTGCGCGCGGCGAAAGACTGAACGCGTCCCTCTACCCTTCGTTGAGTTCTCCATCGGCGAAGTGACAGGCCCGGAGCTTCTCGTTCCGACACCAGAGCCAGAGACGCTTGTCCGTGGTCATCAGGCACCGCTTCTCCTTGAGCGAGCCGATGACGATCGCGTCGCCATAGTCGTGATCACGGATGACCTTACGATTCAGATCTCCCGATTTCACTCTCACCAGGTTCACATCGAACCGCTCCAGAAACCGAAGGCCGACCTCCAAGATGGGTATGTTCAGACGGTCGTCGTCTCCTCGGTGTGCACGACGGAGAAGGTCGTGGAGACGCGCACCAACCTCGATGAGGGTTGGCTGGGCCAAGGAGACTCCCCCCGACTTCTTGAGGTGCGACTCGAATGACGTGACCACCGGCTTCGTTTTCATCCAGCGCAATCGAGTGGTGGCATGCTCCGCAATGCCAGGTCGGCGTGGGTCCTCAGCGAGTTCCCATAAGCACCAGTCGACCACGACATTGGTATCCAACAGCCATTGCCGAGTCATAGACCGATCGGAGCCGGCGGCACGTCGAACTCCTGAACGAGCTTGGACCTCAGCGCGACGAGTTCGGCGAGCATTCGCTCGCTACCCTGTCTGAGGCCCGCGAGCGACGCCTCCAGTTCGTCGTATTGGAATCGCTGCCTCAGTGCCTTCAGTTCCGGCAGGCAACGGTTCCACACATGCTGGTAACGGCCTGCCTTCGCATTGACGTACTCCGGCACGTCGTTCACGAGGTCCTCTGCGACATCAGAATGAACGAATTCCGAATCATCGGAGACCTTGCTGAAGTGCTTCTCCACGAAGGCCCTGAACTCGGCATTCTCGACCAGCGCTTTGAAGGTCACATGCGCTGCAGCCCTGAGCCGTTCGACCAGTGCGTCGTGTCGCCTCTCCAGTTTCAGGAAGTCGCGATTCTCGCTGGCGAGGTCTTCGAGGATAAGAACCGCTCCGCGCGACAGATAGCCTCTGAGGGAGAGAATTCGCTCGAGCGAATATGTCCGCCATCGGTACGTAGGCGAGCGACCGCGGCCAAGCACACTCTCGCGCTCCAACGCCTCTGCTAGAGGATTGATGACTCCATAGATCCACGCTTCGACCCGATGCCTGCCTGGACTGAGCCTCTTCTTCGCCATGACGGGAGTCTACCGCGGCGAGAAGTCTCCTGCAGAGAGTCAGTGCCTCTCGGGTGCGCGCTCAGGACACCCCGAGCACTGATAGGACTGGGGGTTCGGGGGCACCTGCCATTCGGCCGCGCCTACGTGCTCGGCTGAGCCGCCCCAATCGCGCGAACTAGCGCCCGCTTCACCATCACCCGCACCATCTGCTTCCGCCACGCGACGTCGCCGTCGATGTTTGGCATCGGGTTGCACTCGCGCGCCGCGGCTTCGGCGATCGCTTCGACCTGCGTCGCCGCCAGCTTCTGCGCGCCGTTGATCCGTCGCGGCTTGGCGGCGAGCGCGGACACCACCACCTCGACCGCACTGCCATCGAGCCGCACCGCCACCGACAGCAGCGGAAAATCGATCGCGCCGCGCCGACGCAGCTTCTCGTACGCGCTCACGCGCTTCGCGACCCGCGGCACCTCGAGCGCCACCAGCAGCTCGTCTCTCGCGATCGCGATGTTCCGCGCGCCATCCGCGACGAAGAACTCGCCGGCAGCAACGCGGCGGACACCCTGGGCGCCCCGAATCACCAGCACTGCTTCCAGCGCGATCGCGGCCGCCGCGGTGTCATTCGATGCCGCCGCCACGCACTTCTTCCCGCCCTCGACGACGTGGCACACCTCGCCGTCCTTCTTCAGGCAGAACCCCAGCGCGCTGCGCCAGAACTGCGACTGGTTGTAATAGCGGCAGCGCGTGTCGAGACAGAGATTGCCGCCGAGCGTGCCCATGCGCCGGTGATGCGGACCGCCCACCGTCCCCGCGGCCTCCGCGAGCGCAGTCGCGTACTTCCGAACGTCCTCGTGCTCCGCCACTTCCGCCAGCGAGGTCATCGCGCCGAGGACGAGCACCTTCTGCTCGACGCGAATGGCACGCAGTTCCGCCAGGTGCTGCAGCGAGACGACGTGCTCGGGTTGATGCAGCCCCTGCTTCATGTTCGGCAGCAGGTCGGTGCCGCCCGCGATGATCATCGCGCCCGGCTTCGCGAGCAGACCCAGCGCCTCGTCGATCGTTCGGGGCGAATGCAGCGTGAACTCAGGGAGCGGAAGCATCAGGCCTTCCTCTGTCGAAGCGCTTCCAGCACCCGCCCCGGAGAGAACGGCAGCGCATGGAGCCGCACCCCCACCGCGTCGTAGATGGCGTTGGCGACCGCGGGAATGCTCGAGTGCAGCGGCCCCTCGCCGGCTTCCTTCGCGCCGTGCGGCCCCTCGGGATCCAGCGACTCCACGAACATCGAATGAATCTGCGGAACGTCGAGGCTCGTCGGAATCCGATAGTCGAGCAGGTTCGGGCCGCGGTGCAGGCCGTTGGGCGAGATGAGGTGTTCCTCGAACAGCGCCTCGGCGACGCCCATGTACACGCTGCCGTCGATTTGCCCTATCACCTGCGTGGGGAGCAGCGCCTTGCCGCAATCATGCGCGCACCACACCTTCACCACCTCGACCACGCCGGTCTCCACGTCGACCTTCACCTCGGCGACGTGCGCGGTGAACGAATACGCCGGTGACGCGCCGATGGTGCCGCCGCGATATTCCCCTCCGAGGTTTGGGGGCGTCTTGTAGGAGCCGACCGCGCCCAGCGCGCCGAACTTCGCCTCCGCGAGTTGAATCGCCTCTTCCACCGGCACCGCGTCACCCTCGCGCCCGCGCACGCAGAGCGCGCCCCGGGTGACGAACACGCTGGTCTCCGGCACCTCGAGCTTCGCGGCCACCGCGGCGATCAGCTTCTCCTTCACCAGCCGCGCGGCGGTGAGGCACGCGTTGCCGTTCATGAAGGTGCCGCGTGAGGAGTACGCGCCCAGGTCCACCGGGCAGAGATCAGAGTCCGCCGACACCACGCGGATCGCCTCGAGCGGCAGCCCCAGCTCGTCGGCCACGATGGTGGCCATCAACATGTCGGTGCCCTGGCCAATCTCGCTGGCGCCGTTGAACACCGTCACCACGCCCGAGCGATCGACCTTCAGCTGCACCGAGCTCTGGGCCATTTCGTTCGGATAGATGGGGTAGTTCGTTCCCGAGATGTACGCGGACGACGCCACGCCCAGGCCGCGCCCGAAGCCGAGCTTGCCGCGCCGCTCCTTCCACCCCGACGCTTCCTCCACCTTCGCGAGGCACTCGAGGTTGCCGTTCGACGTCACCCGCATGCCGTTGATGGTGTGGGTGTTGCCGCCGACCGCGTTCTTCCTCCGCAGCGCGATGGGGTCGAGCTTCAGCTTCTCCGCCATGCGATCGAGCATCACCTCGAAGGCGAAGCGGGGCTGCACGCTGCCGTGACCGCGCTTGGGACCACAGGCGGGCTTGTTGGTGAAGTAGCGGGTGGAAGAGAAGCGGTACGACCTCGCCGCGGTAGGGAGCGAGAGCAGCTGCCCCGAGTAGTAGGTGGTGACGAGGCCGAACGACGAATACGCGCCGCCGTCGATCTGGTTGCGCGCGTCGATGGCGGTGAGGGTGCCGTCTGACTTCGCCCCCAGGCGGAAGTGCAGGCGCATCGGGTGGCGGCCGCGATGGAGATAGAACTCTTCCTCGCGCGAGATGAGGAACTTCACCGGGCGCCCGGTGACCATCGCCAGCTTCGCCGCGGTGAACTCGTGGCCGAACGGCTCGCTCTTCCCTCCGAACGCGCCGCCGAGCGGAGGCTGGATCACCCGAATGCGCGTGGGCGAGAGCCGCAGCACCCGCGAGAGCTCGCGGTGCAGGTAGTGCGGCACCTGGGTGGTGGACCACACCGTGAGCAGTCCGCTCGCGTCGTATTGGGCCAGCGTGCAGTGCGGTTCGATCGGCACGTGCGCGGTGCCCTCGAAGAAATAGTCGCCGTCCAGCACCACGTCGCTGCCCGCGAGCTCGCCGTCGACGTCCCCGAAGGCGAGGTCGACCGCCTTGCTGACGTTGTCGTCCTTCTTCGCGGAGAGGCCGATCTCCGGGCGGGTGATGGCGCTGTCCAGGTCCACCGCGCTGGGCAGCACCTCGTAGAGCACCTTGATCGCGTCGCAGCCGCGCACGGCGGTGCGCTCGTCGAGCGCGGCCACCGCGGCCACGCCGTCACCGACGAAGCGCGCGGTCTCGATCGCCAACGCGTGCTCGTCGGGAGTCCAGGGGATGATGCCGAAGCGCTCGGGGAGATCGCGGCCGGTGAGCACCGCGATCACGCCGGGGATCTCGAGCGCCTTCGAGGTGTCGATGCTCACGATGCGCGCGTGGGGATGCGGGCACCGCAGGGTCTTCCCGTGCAGCATGCGCGGGAGCGCGAGGTCGTCGGTGAAGGGCGTGTCTCCGCGCGCGCGCTTGATCAGATCGCCGCGCTTGCCCGCCTTGCCGATGAGCCGGTCGCTCATTTTCGAGGTGCTCCGTACGAGGGCAGGGGAGGGGGCAGCTTCTCTTCGGTGGCGGGCTGCACCGTGCCTTCACCGACCGCGGCGATGGCCTCGACGATGGGGCCGTAGCCGGTGCAGCGGCACAGGTTCCCGGAGATCGCGGCGCGAATGCTGTCGCGGCTGGGCTTCTTCTCCTTCGCCAGCAGCCCCTTCGCCGTCATCAGCATGCCCGGGGTGCAGAAGCCGCACTGGCCCGCGCCGTGGCAGTCGAAGGACTCGAGCAGGGGGTCGGCGCGCGGAATCGACTCGACGGTGGTGACGCTGCGGCCCGCGCAGCTGAGCGCGAGCGTGAGACAACCGAGCACCGGCTCGCCATCGAGCAGCACCGTGCAGGCGCCGCAATCACCTTTGTCGCAGCCCTGCTTGGTGCCGATCAGCCTCAGCTCGTAGCGCAGCACCTCGAGCAGCGTCTGGCTCGCGTGCACGGCGACCTGGGTGAGGTCACCGTTGATGGTCAGGGTGATGGGGATGAGCGTCATGTCTGTCTCCCTCTCTCCCGAAGGGGGAGAGGGTCGGGGAGAGGGGAAAACGCAGTGGCCGCAAAGGTGGGCAGAAGCCCAGCAGGCCGTGGGTGACGCGCTGAAAGCGGTTCCCCCAGCGCTCACCGAGCCCCTGATCGCGCGAGAGTTCATCGCCGCCTTGCCTCCGTCCACCCCGGTCGTCCTCTCGAACTCCATGCCGATCCGCGACGTGGACGCCTTCGCTTCCCACGGTCACCCGCTGCGCGTCTTCACCAACCGCGGGGTGAACGGCATCGACGGCATCACCTCGACCGCGCTCGGCGTGGCCGCTGGCACGGGCCGCCCCACCGCGCTGCTGGTAGGCGACGTCGCCTTGCTGCACGATCTCTCCGGCTGGCTGATCGCCAGGCGCCACCACCTCTCCCTCACGGTGGTGGTGGTGAACAACGACGGCGGCGGCATCTTCCACTTCCTTCCGGTCGCCTCGCGCACGCCGCACTTCGAGGCGCTCTTCGGCACTCCGCACGGAGTCGATCTGGCGCACGTCGCCTCGCTCGCAGGCGCCACGCTGCACCGTCCCGCCGAGCTGGCGGACTTCGGGCGCACGGTCGCGACCTGCCTCGAAGGGGGCCTGCACCTGATCGAGGTCCGCACCTCCCGGGCCCAGAACGTCGATGAGCATCGCGCGCTCTTCGCGAAGCTGGCAGAGGCGGTCCCATGACCTGGGTCGCTCCACCTCGGCCAGACGTCCGCTTCGCTCCCGTCTGTCTCGCGCAGCGTTCCGCTGCTACCGGT
>VFKJ01000325.1 GCA_009885595.1 Myxococcales bacterium
GCGGGTTGTCGATCCGTGCACGACCGTCACCCCTCTCCCCGACCCTCTCCCCCGCGGGGGAGAGGGAGACAGACGCCCGACCTTTTTCAGCACCCTGCTAGGTCTCTGGTCGCTTCGCCTTGGCCCAGGCCTCCGCTGCGCTCCGGTCCTGGCTGGTCCGGCGTTCCGCCGAACCGGCTCCGCTCCACGCCTTCCAGCGGCGGTGCAGCCACAGCCACTGCTCCGGCCGCGCGCGCACGTGGCCCTCGATGATCGCGGTGAGGGCGGCGGTGTGGGCCTCGAGCGCCTCGCGGCGGGTCGAAAGCTCTGGCATCGGCACCGGGCCCTCGACCTTCATCTCGAGCTGGCCTTCCTTGCGCACGGCGACCACCACGTAGACCGGCGCGCCCGAGCGCAGGGCGGCCATCGAGATCGCAGGGGTGGTGGAAGCGGGTCGCCCGAAGAACGGCACCCAGAGGGCCTCGGGGCCAGGCAACGCCTGATCGATCAACTGCACCACCGCGCGCCCGCGGCGCATGGCCTTGAGCATGTTGCGCAGGGCCCCCCGCTGGAAGATCAGCTCGACGCCGGCGCGCTCGCGGCTCTTCACCAGCCACTCGTTGAAGGCGCCGGCGAGGGGGCGGACCACCGCTGAAAAGACGTAGCCGCGACGGGCCATCACCTCGGCAAAGAGTTCCCAGCTGCCGAGGTGCGCCGAGGCGATGAGCACGGGCTGGTGGGCGGCCAGCAGGACATCGAGGCCCTTCCAGTCCAGCACCGAGACGGCGCGTTCGACCTCTTCATCGGTCAACAGATCGGAGGTGACCGACTCGAGCATCGCCGCGGACATCGAGCGGAAGGCGGCGCGGGCGATGCGGCGGTGCTCGGCGCTGGGGCGCTCCGGAAACGCCTGGGCCACGTTCTCGATCGCCACGGCCCGGCGGATGCCCAGGCTCCACACCGCCCAGCCCACGAGGGCGGCGAAGTGCTCGCGGGCGCGGCGGGGCAGCGCGCGCAACAGGCGCAGGGCGGAACCGACGGCGAGGGTCGCGAGGCGGGACGGAGAGGTGGGCCCGGGAGGGGCGCCGGCCTCGAGGGCGACGGTTCGCGCGCTCATTCCATCGTGGGGCTGACCAGGCTGCGCCGGCAGTCAGCGGCGCCGTCGATCGCGTCCTTCACCCGGGCGTTCAAGTCGAGCACGGCCTTGAAGAGCGGGAGCGCCTGGTCGCACTGGCCCCTGGCGCGCAGCCCACCGGCGACTTTGAGCTTCTCCCGGATGGTGTCGATCTTCTCCAGCAGCTGCCTGGCCTCGGTCGAGGCCTCGGAGTCGCCGGCGACGGACTTGAGGTAGGTCTCCGCCTCGTCGAGCTTGGCGACCTCGAACTCGGTCTTGCCCTTGCCCAGGCTGGCGCGAGCGTTCTCTTCTTTCGTGCGCAGCTCCTGCTCGCGCAGCAGCTTCATCGCCTCGGCGCTGACGTCGACCTTCGGCGGCTCGACGACGATGGGATCCTTCACCGGCACCGGAACGGGCTTCACCACCATGGGCCCCGGGGCTTCTGGCCGGGTGACGACGTAGCCGACGGTCGCCAGCAGACCGATCACCACCGCCCCGACCACGAAGAGGGGCGCCTTCGACTTCGGCGCCAGGGGCGGCTGGGAGAGCGCGCCCAGCTGGGTGGCCTCGGTGTCCGAGCGGCCGTCGAGCTGCACCTCGCCGATGGAGGGCGCCTTGCGCTGTACCGCCGAGGCCTCGCCGGTCTTCACCAGGGTGTGCGCGGTGGAGTCGGCGTCGTGGGTCCCGCCCACGGCGGTCACCGGGGGCAGCGGCGTGGCGACGGCGCGCACGTTGGTGTTGGTGCGCTGCAGCGGCGGCAGCGAGAGGTGGGCCTGGGTGGGGATCGCCTGGCTGAGCGCGCTGGCGAA
>VFKJ01000290.1 GCA_009885595.1 Myxococcales bacterium
CGACATCATCTACGAGGACGACTGGATCCTCGCCCTCAACAAGCCATCCGGCATGGCCGCCCACACCGGCAGCGGCATCACCGGCGGCACCGTGGTCGACGTGGTGCGCGCTTACCTGGGCCCCAAGGCCGAGCGGAACGGCTTCTCCGCCAGCCCCGCGCACCGGCTCGATCGCGAGACGTCCGGGGTCATCATCGTGGCCAAGCGCCGCCCGGCGATGGTGCACTTCACCGAGGTCTTCACCGAGCACAAGGCCAAGAAGCGCTACTACGTGCTGGTCAAGGGCAAGCTGCAGCAGCAGAGCGGGCTCATCGACCTCCCCCTCCAGGAGCACCAGCAGACCGCCGAGAGCCGGGATCGCCGCGGCGTCAACATGCAGGAGGCCCGGACCCGGTACCAAGTGCTGTGTCAAAACGCCCACGCCGCGTTCGTGCAGTGCACGATTGAGACTGGCCGGACGCACCAGATTCGGCGACATTTCACCGCCATTGGCCATCCCGTGGCGGGGGACCCGAAGCACGGGGACTTCGCGTTCAACCGGGAGGCGAAGGCGCAGTGGGGCCTCAAGCGACTGTTTCTGCACTCGACGAGGCTCGAGTTTCCGCACCCGGAAGATGGGCGGAAGATGGTGGTTGAAGCGAAGCTCCCGGAGGATCTGGTCGATGTGCTCACCCGCGCAGGTCTCGACTGGAAACCCCCGGTGCCTGGCGGGGAGCACTCCGCATGACTGAAGGGAAGCTGCTGTTGGTCAACGTGCCGTCGAAGCGCTGGTGGAAGCTGCCGTTCAAGCTGCTCGGGTTCTTCCTGCTGACCGGGCTCACCGCGGGGGCCATGGGCTTTCTCTTCGTGAGCTGGAAGTACGCCGACGGGCTGCCCGACATCCCCCAGGTCGACGCCTACCGGCCGCCCATCCTCACCGAGGTCTACACGGTCGACGGCGTGCTCGCGGGCGAGTTCTACAACGAGCGCCGCAAGGTGGTGCCCTACGAGCGCATTCCCAAGCGCCTGGTGCAGGCCTTCATCGCCGCCGAAGACGCGGACTTCTTCGATCACTTCGGCATCGACGTGGTCGGCACCGGCCGCGCGGTGTTCAAGACCGTGCTCAAGAAGGTGACCGGCAAGGGCAAGGTGCAGGGCGGCTCCACCATCACCCAGCAGACCGCCAAGGCCGTGCTGATCAGCGCCGAGGGCTACAAGGAATCGACCGCCAAGACCATCAAGCGGAAGATCCGCGAGGCGCTGCTGGCCCGCAGGCTCGAGGCCGAGCTGACCAAGGAAGAGATCCTCTATCTCTACCTGAACAACGTCTACCTCGGGCACCACAGCTACGGGGTGCAGTCGGCCGCCGAGAACTACTAC
>VFKJ01000478.1 GCA_009885595.1 Myxococcales bacterium
CGCCACGTGTCCGCCGAAGTCCGAGCTCAAGTGCCGCGGCACGCAGGCCGAGCTCTGCAGCGGCAACGCGATGATCCTGTGGGACTGCGCGCGCGCCGGGAAGCAGTGCGAAGTACTCCCTGACGGAGGTGGCGCCACCTGCGTCACCGGCGATCGCACCTGCGATCCCATGGCCGGCCGACGTTGCGAGGGCACGGTTTCGATCGGCTGCGAGGGGCTGGGCGCCGAGGTGCGCGTCGACTGTGCCGCCAGCCCGACTCATCGGCGCTGCGAGTTCGGTGCGTGCATCAACACCGGCAAGGAATGCGCGGGCCTCGAAGCCACCTGCGAGGGCAGCTCGGTTCAGTTCTGCCAGGACGGCGAAGTGCGCAAGCTCGAGTGTGTGGGCGCGGGCTTCCGGGGCTGCGACGCCGGCCGCTGTGTCGCGAATTAGCCACTTGCGACCGGCCAGAAAGAGGAGGCGCCCTGAGCCGGTTTTGCCGCTTGTGAGGTCGCGGGGTCGGCGCTAACTCCCGCCGCATGCTGATCAGCGTGAAACAGGCACTCGCGGGTCACCCCGCGGTCGGTTCGAAGGTCGAAGTTCGCGGTTGGGTGCGCACCCGGCGGGACTCCAAGGCGGGGCTCTCGTTCGTCCACGTCTCGGACGGCGGTTGCCACGATCCCGTGCAGCTCGTGGTCCCCAACACGCTGCCCAACTACGCCTCGCAGATCCTCCACCTCACCGCGGGCGCGTCGATCTCCGCCACCGGCACGCTGGTGGCGAGCCAGGGCAAGGGGCAGGCGTTCGAGATCCAGGCCGACTCCGTCACGGTGTTCGGCCTCGTCGATGATCCCGAGACCTACCCGATTCAGCCCAAGCAGCACTCGCTCGAGTTCCTGCGCGAGCAGGGCCACTTGCGCCCCCGCACCAACACCTTTGGCGCGGTCGCGCGCGTGCGTCACCACGCGGCCCAGGCGATCCACCGCTTCTTCCATGAAGAGGGCTTCTTCTGGGTGAACACGCCCATCATCACCGCCGCCGACGCCGAGGGCGCGGGGCAGATGTTCCGCGTCTCCACCCTCGACTTCGCGAACCTGCCGAAGACCGAGGCGGGCAAGGTCGACTTCTCGAAGGACTTCTTCGGCAAGGAGACCTTCCTCACCGTGTCGGGCCAGCTCAACGTCGAGGCGTACTGCCTGGCGCTCTCGAAGGTCTACACGTTCGGCCCCACCTTCCGCGCCGAGAACTCGAACACCACCCGGCACCTCGCCGAGTTCTGGATGATCGAGCCCGAGATCGCGTTCGCGAACCTGAACGACGACGCCGATCTCGCCGAGCGCTTCCTCAAGTACGTCTTCAAGGCGATCTTGAACGAGCGCATGGACGACATGGCGTTCTTCGAGAAGCAGCAGAAGGGCGTGGTGGAGCGCCTCTCGAAGTTCATCGACTCGAGCTTCGAGCGCATCGACTACACGGCGGCGATCGAGATCTTGAAGAACTCGAAGAAGAAGTTCGAGTACACGCCCGAGTGGGGCAAGGACCTGCAGACCGAACACGAGCGCTTCCTCACCGAGGAGCACGTGGGCCGGCCGGTGGTGGTGATGAACTACCCCGAGCAGATCAAGGCGTTCTACATGCGCATGAACGACGACGGGAAGACCGTCGCCGCGATGGACGTGCTCGCCCCCGGCATCGGCGAAATCATCGGCGGCAGCCAGCGCGAGGAGCGCCTCGACCTGCTCGACGCGCGCATGCGCAAGATGCACCTCGAGCCCAGCCACTACAATTGGTACCGCGACCTGCGCCGCTACGGCTCGGTGCCGCACGCCGGCTTCGGCCTGGGCTTCGAGCGGCTCATCGTCTACCTCTGCGGCCTCGCCAACATCCGCGACGCGATCCCGTACCCGCGCGTGCCGGGCTGGGCACAGTTCTGAGCAGCCACTTTGAGTGACGATCTCGACGAAGTCCTCCAGGAGCTCGACGCGGGCGGAGAAGCCCCCGTCTACCTCCTGGCCGGCGAAGAATTCCTCATCCGCAAGGCGGCGGAGAAGCTGCTCGCGAAGCTGGTGCCCGGCGGCTCAGCCGATCTCAACCTCGTGACCATGGACGCCGCCAGTCCCCGCGAGGTCGCCGCCGAGCTCGCCACCATGCCGATGTTCGGTGGTCGCAAGGTCGTCTTCCTGCGCGACCCCGAGTTCCTCGCGCCGAAGAAGGGCCGGCCCGACGCGCTCAGCCGCGCGCGCGACGCGTGGAAGGCGAACCGCCGCAAGGAAGCCGCGCGCCGGGTGCTCGGCATCGCCGCGCGGGCAGGGTGGGGCGCAGCCGATCTCGATCCCACCGCCAACGGCACGCCGCGCCCCGACGACTGGGAACGCGAGCTGGGCATCGTGCTGGCCGAGGTCGACGTCGCGTTCCTCAGAGAGGTCGCTTCGTTCTGCGCGCAGGAAAACCTCACCGGCTCCTCCGCCGACGACGCCGCGCTCAACGAGTGGCTCTCGGGCAAGCCCGCGAAGGGGCAGGTGCTGGTGGTCGCCTCGAGCGATCTCGAGGCCAAGAGCCCGTTCGTCAAGCTGGTGAAGGAGAAGGGCCGCGCGCTCGAGTTCAAGGCGGCGGGGCGCCTCAAGGATCTCGATCTCAACCAGTTCGCCACCGAGACCCTCGCGCCCTACAAGAAGAAGATGGGCGCCGGCGCGCTCGACCTGCTCAAGGAGCGGGTGGGTGGCAACTTCCGCCTGCTGCAGTCGGAGCTCGCGAAGCTGGCGCTCTATTCAGAGGGCGACGTCATCACCAAGAAGGACGTCGACCTGCTGGTCGGCCACGCGCGCGAGGACGAGTACTTCGAGCTGTCCGACGCGATCCAGAAGCGCAACTTCGACGCCGCCAGCAAGTACGTCGCCGACGTGGTGGGGCAGGGCAATCACCCGCTCATGTTGCTGGGCTCGGTGGCGGCCATCGTGCGCACCATGCTGATGAACTACGAGCGCATGGGCCGGCTCTCCGAGGGGAAGCCGCCGCGCAACTACAACGACTTCCAGGCGCGCCTGTGGCCGAAGATCGAAGCCGAGGCGAAGGCCAACAAGACGAAGGTGCCGCACCCCTACGCCGCCTTCATGGGGATGCAGGCCTCGATGGGCTACGGGCGTCAGGAGTTGCTGCGCGGACTCGTCGCCTGTGCCGAGGCCGATCTCGCGCTCAAGCTCGGTGGCGGAGAGCTGGTGCTGGAGCGGCTCCTCTGGACCCTGTGCGGCAAGGCGGGCGCGTGGGAATCGCAGATGCACGTCATCCGCCGCGAAAACGAACGGTGAAGCCATGAGCACCACGAAGACCCTCGTCACCTGTGCCCTGCCGTACGCCAATGGACCGATTCACCTCGGCCACATGGTCGAGCACATCCAGACGGACATCTTCGTGCGCTTCCTCCGCTCCCAGGGCGAGCAGGTGGTGTTCCTCTGCGCCGACGACACCCACGGCACCGCGATCGAGATCAGCGCGGAGAAGCAGGGCCTCACGCCGGAGAAGTTCATCGAGCAGGTGTCGCTGGATCACCAGGCGGTGTTCAAAGATTTCCAGGTGAGCTTCGACTTCTACTCGTCGACGAACTCGCCGGAGAACAAGCAGTACGCAGAGCTCATCTACAACCGCGCGAAGGAAGCCGGCTTCATCGGCGAAAAGGACGTGGAGCAGGCCTTCGACGAGACCGCGAACCGCTTCCTCGCCGATCGCTTCATCAAGGGTGAGTGTCCCAACTGCGGGACGAAGGATCAGTACGGCGACGCCTGTGAGAAGTGCAGCGCCACCTACGGCCCCAAGGAACTGAAGAACCCGTACTCGGTGCTCAGCGGCAAGACGCCGGTGTGGAAGACCAGCAAGCACCTCTTCTTCAAGCTCCCCAAGCACGAGGCGTTCCTCAAGGAACAGCTGGCCAAGCCGGGCTTCATGAATGCGGGGCTGGCGACCCAGCTCCAGCAGTTTTTCCAGAAGGGCCTCGCGGACTGGGACATCTCGCGCGACGGCCCGTACTTCGGCTTCCCGATTC
>VFKJ01000702.1 GCA_009885595.1 Myxococcales bacterium
GCCTCTCGGTCGCGGAACGGAGGTAATCGGAAAAGTGCGCGCCGTAGAAAATGTTGTCGCCAAGCGCCAGGGCCACGGGGTTGTCGCCGACGAACTCGCGCCCGATGATGAAGGCCTGCGCGAGGCCGTCGGGGCTGGGCTGCTCGGCGTACGAGAACGACACGCCCCACTGCGAGCCATCGCCCAGCAGCTCGCGGAAGCGGGGCAGGTCTTGCGGGGTGGAGATGATCAGGATCTCCCGGATGCCCGAGAGGAGCAGGGTGCTGATGGGGTAGTAGACCATCGGCTTGTCGTGAATCGGCAGCAGCTGCTTCGAGACGACGCGCGTGAGCGGATACAGCCGGGTGCCTGAACCACCGGCGAGGACGATGCCCTTCATGAGGTACTTCCTTTGTACTCGGCGTGGAGGCGATCCAACGACGCGTCGAGAGAGAGAGGCTGAGCTTTTAGTGCCTCCACGGTGCGGCTCACATTCAACCCGCTCTTCGCCGGTCGGGGGCTGGGCAGGTTCACGTCGGCCATGCGGCTGGGCTGAATGAGCGCGGGGTCGAAGCCGAACTTCGCGCAGAGCCGGCGACCGAAGGTGACCCGATCGACCACCTCGGCGCCGCTGACGTGCCAGGTGCCGGCCATGCGCCGCTCTGCCAGCTCCGCCAGCATCTCGGCGGCGTTGCTGGCGTGGGTGGGCGAGACCCACTGATCGCTGAACAGCTTCACGGTCTTCCCGGCACACAGCGTGTCGAGCAGCCAGGTGCCGAAGTTGTTCTTGCCCGTAGAGGGCCAGCCGTACACCACCGCCGTGCGGGCGATCGTCCAGTGTCCCTTCGGGCAGAGCACGCGCACCGCCTCTTCACCGGCGTGCTTGGCGATCGCGTACACGCCGCGCGGGTTGGGGATGGCGTCGACGTCGTAGGGGCCGGCGTCGCCGTCGAAGACGTAGTCGGTGGAGACGTGCACCAGGTGGCTGTCGAGGGCACGCGCGCAGCGGGCGAGGGTGGCGACGCCTTGCACGTTGGCCGTCCACGCGCCGACCGGATCTCGCTCGCAGCCATCGACGTCGGTCATCGCCGCGCA
>VFKJ01000731.1 GCA_009885595.1 Myxococcales bacterium
CAGATGGGAGCTTCAAGAGCAGCTCGGTGGTGCTGTGGTTCTTCGGGTCGCCCGCCACGGCCACCCGGCCTCCGTAGGCCTCTACCTCCGCCCGTTCGGGGATGCTCTCGGGGGTGTAGTCGGTGCCCTTCACGTGCACGTCTGGTCGGAGCGCCCGGATCACCGCGCGGACGTCGGGCTCTTCGAAGATCAGCACCAGATCGGTGCACCGCAGCGCGCGCACCAGCTCGGCGCGTTCCGTCTCGGGGATGACCGGGCGGCCCGGCCCCTTGTACGCCCGGGTGGAGGCGTCGGAGTTCACCGCCACCACGAGGCGATCGGCCAGCTGCCGGGCGGCCTCCAGGTAGCGCAGGTGGCCGACGTGCAGGAGATCGAACACCCCGTTGGCCAGCGCCACCGTGAGCCCCTGGGCGCGCCAGGCCTCCACGGTGCGACGGGCCTCTTCGAGGCTCACCGCGAGAGCTCCCGCGCCAGCTCGGGGCGCGAGACGGTGGCGGTGCCCTGCTTCTGCACCACCAGGGCCCCTGCGATGTTGGCCAGCCGGGCCGCCTCGAAGGGCCGCCCGCCGGCGCCCAGCGCCAGCGCGAAGGTGGCGCTCACGGTGTCGCCCGCGCCGGTGACGTCCACGGCCTCCTCCGAGCCATACACGGGGAGATGGAGCGGCTTCTGCCCTCGCTCGAACAGGGTCATCCCCTTGCGACCGCGGGTGACCAGGAGCACCTCGCACTGGAGGCGCTTCTGCGCCGCGTGCCCCGCGGCGAGCAGCTCGGCGTCGTTGCGAATGGGCAGCCCGGTGAAGGCCGCCAGCTCTGGCTCGTTGGGCTTGCAGACCGTCAGCCCCGCGAAGTCGTTGAGCCCGAAGCGCGAGTCCACGCAGACCGGGACGCCCTCGGCGGCGATGGCGCGCAAGGCGGCGCGCGTCTCGTCACACAGCACCCCCGCGCCGTAGTCCGAGACCATCACCACGTCGGCCTTGCGGCCCGCGTCCAGCACCTGCACTGCGAGGGAGGCGCGCACCCGGGCGGGTAACGGGCCCACCACGCCGCGATCGATGCGCAGCATCTGCTGGCGGGTGGTGCTGAGGCCGCCGGCGAGCACCCGGGTGCGGGTCTCGGTGACCGCGGTGGTCACCGCGCGCAGGGTGATGCCGCTGGCCTTGAAGAGCGCGCTCATCTGCCGGCCGAAGTCGTCGCGGCCGATGACGCCGATGGCGCTCACCCGCGCGCCGAGCGCGCGGGCGTTCGCCGCCGCGTTGGCCCCGCCGCCGAGCTTCAGCTCTTCGCGCTCATGGCGAACGATGAGCACGGGCGCCTCGCGGCTGATTCGCTCGGTCTGCCCGTAGAGGTAGTGATCAGCGAGGAGATCACCGACGAGGAGAACCCGGACCTGGGGGAAGCGCTTGAGCAGTGCAGACGGCACGGGTGGCGTTTGGCATTTCGGTGGCGGGGGGACAAGCAGTTAGCCGGGGAGCGGGAGCGCGCCCTTGACCACTTCGAGGTCGAGCACCAGCACGTGGGCGCTCTTCTCAGGCAGCCGCTCAGCGTCTTTTTCGGTGGTCACCAGCAGGGCGCCTCTCGCCGCGGCGTCGGCGCGGGCGGCCTCGAGTTCGGGGGCGGTGAAGACGTGGTGGTCGGCGTGCGCGTGCCGGGCGACGACGATCGCGCCGAGCGCCTCCACCGAGCGGGCGACGAGCTCGGGGCGGGCCACGCCCAGCAGCAGCACCACGGGTCTGCCCAAGAGCGACACCAGCTCGCCTTCGGGGCTGACCACCTGGGTGATGAGGTGTCTGGCCTCGATGTCACCGGGCGCGCCGTCGCGGCCCCAGACGTGGGTGGCGCGCTTGCGGCCGGAAGCGGGCTCTCGCAAGGGGCCGGCGGGGAGCAGCCACCCATTGCCCTGGCCGCCATCGACCAGCACGTCGAAGTCGCGGGCGAGGCGGCGGTGCTGAAAGCCATCATCGAGCAGCAGCAGGTTGGCGCCCTGGGCGACGGCGGCGCGCGCCAGGGCCACCCGGTCGGCGCCCACCCAGACCTTCACCTTCGGGCAGCGGCGGGCGATCAGGCGCGGCTCGTCGCCCACCTCGTTCACCGGGGGCAGTGAAGCGGCATCGAACGAGCGCAGATCGTTCGCGCTGCGCCCGTAGCCGCGGGAGAGCACCGCGACCCGGTAGCCGCGGCGCACGGCTTCGTTCGCGAGGTGCATCACCACCGGGGTCTTCCCGGCGCCTCCCACCACGAGGTTGCCCACCGAGACCACCGTGGCGCCCTCGACGCGCACCGCCCGGCGCAGCCCGAGATCGAACATGAGGTGCCAGGCGCGAATGGCGAGGCCGTAGAGGAGCGAGAGGGGCCACAGCAGCCAGTTGACCAGCGTGGGGGGGCCGTACCAGCTCACCCCTGGGCCTCCGCGGCGTAGAAGGCCAGCACCCGGCGGGCGACGGCTTCCGGCGACTCGACCCACAGCTCACGGCGCTCGCGCCCCAACGAGGCGGCGACCAGGCAGTCCACCGTCGGCTCGACCACCGCGTCGGCGTAGTGGCCGAGCGCGCCTTCATCGACCGCGAGCACCCGCACTCCGCAGGCCCGGGCCTGGGCGGCGGCGCGCGCGCTCCAGTCGTTGCCCAGCCCGAGAATCCACACCTCGTCGAGCGCCTGCAGGTGCTTCACGAACGCGGTGCCCGACTGGTAGCCAGCGAAGCGCACGTGCTCGCTCGCGCTGAGCCGGTGCTGCGCGAGCAGCGGGCCGTCGCCCACCAGGAGCAGGGTCGCGCCCGGGTCCTTTTCGCGCAGCGACGCGAACGCGGCGAGGCCCAGCTCGTGCCTTCGCGAGGCCTGAAAGGTCGAGACCATGCCCACCACCCTGCCGCTGGGCAGTCCCAGCTCGCCTCGCAGCGCGACCAGATCGGCCGGGGGAACGAAGTCCGGGCCCACCAGGGGCGGGAGCACCAGCACGCGCTCTCCCAGCAGCCTGCGCGAGAGCGAAGAGGTCGGCACGGTGAAGCCATCGGCCGCGGGCATGCCGAACCGAATCGAGCGCGGCGCGTGAATGGAGCGGATGAGCCGGGCGCCCTTCGGCCGGCCCAGCCGCGCGATGGTGTGATCGTGGCTGAAGTGCGCGTGCACCACGTCGACGCTCTGCGCCCTGAGGGCCAGCACGTCGCGCAGCATGGTCCAGGGGCTCGACTTGACGGAGAGCTCCAGGGGAGCGGTCGAGAGGAGCTGGAGCGGCTCGAGCCTCGGCACCAGCAGCTCTTCGCTGGTGTGCCGGGTGCGCTTGCGATCGACGGCGATGGTGACCTCGTGACCCAGCGCGCGCTGCGCGAGGGCGAGCTGGGTGATCAGCTCGGCGGGACCGGTGAAGAACGGTGAGGCGAGGAGGTGGAGGATTCTCACGCCCTCTCCCCCCCCCTCTCCCCGCCGGGGAGCGGGGAGAGGAGGTGTGAGAGGGCGTCGACGTTGCGGTCGCTCGCGCCGGAGATCTGCCTGACGGCGTTGCGCGCCAGCTCTCCCAGCGACTCGATGCTCTCCGGTCGGCTGAGCAGATCGCTCAGCACCCGCACCAGGTGCTCCTCGTCCTTCACCTGGATTCCCCCGCGCCCGACCAGCACCTGCACCGAGTCGTGAAAGTTCTCCATGTGCGGCCCGAAGAGCACCGGCTTTCCCTGGGCCGCGGGCTCCAGGATGTTCTGGCCGCCGCGGGTGATGAAGCTGCCGCCCACGAAGACCACGGTGGCGAGCCGGTAGGCGCGGGCGAGCTCACCGATGGTGTCGAGCACCACCACCGGCGCGCGTTCCGGGTTGCCCGTCGAGCGCAGGCCGACGTGCAGGCCTGCTTCACGCGCGAGCTGGGCCACCCGCTCAGCGCGCTCGAGGTAGCGCGGGGCGATCACCAGTCGCAGCTCGGGCGAGTCGATGACCAGCTTCTTGTAGACGGAGAAGAGCAGCTGCTCCTCTCCGTCGTGGGTGCTGCCGGCGATCCAGACCTGGCCGCTGGCGCTCAGCCCCAGCGCCTCGCGCAGCGCGTGATCTTCCACGGCCTCGGCCAGCGGAACGAGGGCGTCGAACTTGGTGTTGCCGGTGACGCGCACCCGCTCGCGGTGGGCGCCCAGCTGCAGCACCCGCTCGGCCTCGTCTTCTTCGCGCATCAGGAAGAGGTCGATGTCGTGCAGCGGGTTACCGATCAGCTCGAACAGGGCGCGGTAGCGCTCGAGGTGCCGCGGGGAGAAGCGGCCATTGGTGAGCGCGACGCGCGCGCCCGATCGGTGCGCGGCGCGAATGAGGTTCGGCCAGATCTCGGTGTACTCGAGGACGAGCAGGCCCGGCTGCACCGCGGCCACCGCGCGCCGGGTGGCGCCGAAGAGATCCCAGGGGGCGTAGATGACGGCGTCGATGTTGCGCTCGAGCCGCTGGGTCGCCATCAGGTGGCCGGTGTTGGTCATCGTGGACACGATCACCTTCGCGGCCGGGTAGCGCGCGCGCAGCCGGTCGATCATCGGGGAGAGCGCGAGGAGATCGCCCGCGCTCGCGCCGTGCAACCAGATGCGCGGCGTGCCTGGGCCCGGCAAGAGCCCTTTCGGGTAGAAACCGAAGCGCTGCCAGAACCCGTCGCGGGTCTTCTTCATCAGCGCCAGCACCGGAAAGAGCACCCCGAAGAGGAGCCAGGTGGCGATGACGTACAGGAGGCGCATCCGGCGAGCCGCGTAGGGGATGCGCAGCGGGCGCGCAAGCCTTAGCCGGTCACCCTCACTCTCCCCAGCGCGAGCCTGCAGGCCTGCTTGAGGCGATCGTTGTTGAGGAAGAAGGCCGACGGGAGCGCCTTGCCCGCTTCCAGGATCGCCAGGGCGCGGCGGTATTCGCTGGCTGCGTCCGCCTGCAAGCTGCGCCGTTCGAGGATGAGGCCCAGCAGGTAGCGCGCGCCCGCCAGCTGCGGCGCCAGGTACAGCGCCTTGCGCAGCCCCGCCTCGGTCTCGAGGTGATCTTCGCCCGCGGCCGCCCACTCGAGGACGAGCTCGAACAGCTTGCGCCCTTCGTCTTCGGGCGTGAGGACGACGGGGATTTCGCCGGTGATCGCCGGCCGGGGTGGGCGGGGAGCGCTCGGTCGGGCCGGGGGGCTGGAGGCCCGCGAAGGCGGGAGCGGCTCCGGGGCACGGGCGGCGGGGGTGGAATCGGCGCGCTGGTAGAAGAAGGCGCCTGGCAACCGCAGGGTGGTGAGGCCTGCCACCGGGTCCAGCAGCGGCTCGGCGGTCGAGAGCACCAGCACCCCGCCCGGCCGCAGACGTTCCACGAACGAGTTCACCGTCTCGTGCGCGGCTTGACCTGTGAAATAGATGAGCACGTTGCGGCAGACGATGACGTCGAAGGCCGACTCGCCCCCGCCGCCGGACGAGTTGGCGAAGGGGTACGGCCGATCCATCAGGTTGTGCTGGAGAAACCGCGCGCGCTCCGCCAGCGACCCAAGGAGCACGCCGTCGCGAAAGTAGCGGCCCAGCAGCGGGCGGGGCACGCGCTTGAGCACCTCGGGACTGAAGGAGAGCCGGCGGGCCTGGCTGAGCGCGGCGTCGGAGAGATCGGTGCCGAGCACCGAGCTCTCCTTGTGAGCACCGGCCTCGGCGAGCAGCATGAGCAGGGTGGCGACCTCTTCTCCGGTGGAGCAGCCCGCGCTCCACAGCGAGAGCGGCCGGCCGAGGGCGACCAGGGGCCGCAGCACGTGTTCCCCCAGCGCTTCGAGCTGCGGCTCGTCGCGAAAGAGATCGGTCTTGTGCACCGACACCACCGCCAGCAGCCGCGCCAGCTCCAGCGCGCCCTCGCGGGACTGGAGCCGCGCCAGGTAGCCGGCCCCGCCGCCCTCGGGGACCTGGTGCTCGAGATCGACCGCCAAGCGGTCGCGCTGCTGCCGCGAGAGCCGGGTGCCGGTGCGCTGCGCGACGAACTGCAGCAGCGGTTCGAGCTCGTTCGACTTCATGGCGAGTTCAGACGCGGACGACGTCCTGCCCGCGCGCCAGCTTGATCAGCGTGGACGCGAGATCGTCTCCGTTCACCACGTGATCGACGATGCCGCGCGCGATGGCCGCGCCGGGCATGCCGAACACCACCGACGATTCCTGGCTCTGCGCCAGCGTCTTGCCGCCGGCCGCGCGAATGGCCGCCAGCCCGTCGACGCCGTCATTGCCCATGCCGGTGAGGATGACCCCCACCGCGCGGCGGGCGTAGCTCTTGGCGGCCGAGTCGAGCAGCAGCGTCCCCGAGGGGAGGTGCCCGTCGCGCGCGAGCCCTGGCTGCACCGAGACCTTTCCGCGCGAGATGAGCAGGTGGGCCTCGGCGGGCGCGAGGAGCACGGTGCCCGGGGCGAGCAGATCGCCTTCCTTCGCCACCTTCACCTTGAGCTTGGAAGAGGTCGCAAGCCACCCCACCAGCGACTCCGAGAAGGCGGCGTTGATGTGCTGGACGATGGCGATCGGCACCGGGAAGTCGGCCGGCAGCTCCGCGAGCAGCTTCTGCACCACCTGCGGCCCGCCGGTGCTGCTGGCCACGCAGATCACCCCCAGCGCGGAGGCGGTGAAGGGCGCCTGGGGCGCGATCGCCGGCAAGGCGGGGTTCGAAGGGCTGCTGGTGGTCTTCTTCACCCCGCGCACGTGGCGGATCACCCGGATGGTGGCGAGCAGCTTCACCTCGCGCGCGAGGTTGGCCATCTCGGACTCGACGGCGGGCTTGACCCGAAGCGCGAGGGCGCCGACGGCCAGCGCGCGGTGCGTCAGCTCTGGCGCCTGGTTTCGCGGGTCGGCGGTGAGCACCAGGATGGGGGTCGGATAGTCCGCCATGATGCGCTCGGCGGCGGTGAGCCCGTCCATCACGGGCATGTCGACGTCCATGGTGATGACGTGAGGGCGCAGGGCGGCCGCCTGCTCGATCGCCTGCTTGCCGTTCTCCGCCGTGCCCACGACCTGGACCTCGGGGTCTCTCTCGAGGGCGTCGACGATCAGCTGACGAATCAGCGGAGAGTCGTCGACCACGAGGACTTTCACCACCATGGGCGGGCCCCAGACATCGTCACTCCTTAAGACAGCAAGCGGGCGACGACGTCAACGAGGTCCTGCCGAACCAGATCGCCCTTCGTCACGTAGCCGTCAGCCCCCGCCTCCATGCCCCTGCGCCTGTCGACCTCGGAACCGCGGGTCGTCACGATCACCACCGGCACGCCGCGCCAGGTGGCGTGGCTCTTGAGCCGCCGGGTCAACTCCAACCCATCGACGTTGGGCATCTCCAAGTCGGTCACCACGATATCAACCGCTTCGCGCGAGAGGACCTCGAAGGCCTGGGAGCCGTCTTGAGCCTGAAGGACCTGGTAGCCGACCGACTCGAGCAGTGTGACCAGCAGCTCGCGGGTGAGAGGTGAGTCATCGACGACCAGCACCTTCTGTCGACGCACTTCCTTGCGGCGGCTGGTGGCGGCGCCCAGGCGCAGCTCGCGGCCGTGCACGGTGGCCACCAGGTGCGGGGCGGAAAGCACCAGCGCCAGCTCTCCGTCGGACAACGGGGTGGCGCCGCTGAGGTGCTGGTAGCGCGAGAGCAGCCCCTTGAGCGGCATCACCGCCTGCACCCGCTCTTCGAGCACGCGATCGACGGCGATGGCGGCGGACTGACCGCGGCCGCGGAGCACCAGCACCAGCTCGCCCTCGGAGGCGGGCCGCTCGGGGGCGGCGAAGATGAGCGAGGCGACGGAGGAGAACGGCAAGACGTCGTCGTCCACCAGGATGGCCGGCTTGCCCGCGACTTCGCGCAGCATGCCGGGCTCGACGGTGAAGGCGCGCACCACGTTGGCGGCGGCGAGGCACAGCCGCTCCTCGCCGACCTGGACGAAGAGCACGGGGGCGACGGTGAGGCTCACCGGCACGCGCAGCTCGAAGGTGGAGCCCGAGCCGGGCGTGGTGTCGACGGTCACCTCTCCGCCGATGGCGGTCAACCGCGTGCGCACCACGTCGAGGCCCACGCCCCGTCCGGAGATGTCGCTCACCTCGTCGCGCGAGCTGAAGCCCGAGAGGAAGACGAGGTCGATGGCCGCGGCGTCGTTCAAGGCGGCGGCGCCGTCGGCGTCGAGCAGGCCCCGGCGCACCGCCACCTCGCGCAGCCGCGCGGCGGAGAGGCCCTCGCCGTCGTCCTTGACGCGCAGCACCAGCCGCTCACCCTCGCGCTGCGCCTGGAGGAGCACCTTGCCGCGCGGGCTCTTGGCGTGCTCCACCCGTCGTTCGCGGGACTCGAGCCCGTGATCGACGGCGTTGCGCACCAGGTGGAGGAGCGGATCTTTGAGGGCGTCGAGCACCGACCGATCGACGCGCTCGTCTTCGCCTTCGATGACGAGGTCGAGCTCCTTGCCCAGATCCTTCGCCAGCTCGCGCACCATGCGCGGGTAGGACTCGAAGAGCACCGACAGCGGCACCATGCGCAGCGCGGTGATCTCCTCGGCCAGCACCGAGAGATCCTTCAGCTCCTCGGTGGCGAGCATCGAGGAGCGGCGGTTGATCTCCGAGGCGAGCTCCTTGGCGCGGCCCAGGCGCGCGGCGAGGTCGGTGGCCGCGGGGCCGAGATCCTCGGCGAGGCGGTGCAGGGCCACCAGCTCGCGCGACAGCTGCCGCCTGCGGGCGGCGGTGAGCTCGGCCTGACGCGCGCGTTGCTGCAGGTTGTTGGTGGCCGAGGTGAGCACCTCGAGGCTGTGCTGGGTGATGCG
>VFKJ01000048.1 GCA_009885595.1 Myxococcales bacterium
CGCTCACCACCGCGGTCGGCCGCACCTGGGCCAGGTGCTGCGCGAAGTCGGCTGGCTGGCAGAGCACCGAAGCCTCGATCTGCCGCCGCCCCAGCCAGCGCTGCAGGGCTCGGGCTACGATCAGCTCATCATCCACGACCAACACTCGCTGCATGCGCCCCGCCCTTCCATCGATGCAGAGTCGCTTAATCTGCGCCTCTCCTGCGAGAGTCCCCCGTTTGGGGCATCCATGAACATCCGCGTCGTCGCCGACCCACCCAGGCATGTCTTGATCTGGATGCTGATTGCCTCGAGCGGCTGCTTGCCCGGCGGCGAGGTCTACCGCATCAACGTCGACCCCGCGGCGCTCGCCAGACGCGAGGCCTTCGTCTCGGGGCCGGTGCGCAGCGCGGCGCGCCTGAACGTGGTGGTGATCTTCGCGGACGACCTCGGCACCAACGACACCTCGCTCTCGCCAGGGGGCGCGGTGAAGACGCCGGGCCTCGAGCGCCTGGCCGCGGGCGGAGTGACGCTGGGCCAGGCGTCGGTGACCGCGCCCATCTGCAGCCCCTCGCGCGCGGCCCTGCTCACCGGCCGCTACCAGCAACGCTTCGGTCACGAGGGCCAGCCGCACGAGCGCTACGCGCGCAACGCCCTGGAGGCCTTCGCCTTCCGCCACTTCATCGCGGGCGGTGATTGGCAGTACTTCCGCCCGGTGGCGCCGGACCAGGAAGACGTGCAGCGCCAGGGGCTCCCGAAGAGCGAGGTGACGCTGGCGGAGGTGCTCAAGCGCAGCGGCTACGCCACCGGCGCGTTCGGCAAGTGGCACCTGGGCTGGAACGACGCCTCGGCGCCGCACCACCGCGGCTTCGACACGCACGTGGGCTTCTACGAGGCGTACACGCTCTACCAGCGCGACGTGGACAGCCCCTCGGTGGTCAACCAGCGCCACGACGACGTCTCGGAAGGTTTCATCTGGGGCAAGGGGCGCACCGGCACCGCGCAGTTGGTGCGGAACGGGGTGCCCTTCGAAGACGACGGCTATCTGCCCGACACGCTCACCCGCGAGGCCATCTCGTTCATGGAAGCGCACCGGAGCGAGAACTTCTTCGTCTACCTGCCGCTGCAGAACCCGCACACGCCGTTCCAGGCGCGCAAGGACCTGTTCGATCGCTTCGCCGACGAGCCTGATCAGAACCGCCGCGTCTACAAGGCGCTGGTGGCGAGCCTCGACGAGTGCATCACCCGCGTGCTCGACGCGCTCGACGCGAAAGGGCTCGCCGACGACACCCTGGTCATCTTCCTCTCGGACAACGGCGGCGCGCTCTACACCCACGCGGCGGACAACCGGCCCCTGCAGGGCGGCAAGTTCACCCTCTTCGAGGGCGGCGTGCGGGTGCCGATGGTGGTGCGCTGGCCCAGGCGCCTCCCCGCGGGCCAGCGCTACGAGCAGCCGGTCTCGTCGCTCGACGTGTTCGCGACCGTGGCGGCCGCGGTGGGCGCCGAGCTGCCCGCGGGCCTCGCGCTCGATGGCGTCGATCTCGCGCCCTACTTGAGCGGAGAGAACGCCGCCGTGCCGCACGAGTGGTTGTTCTGGCGCGCCGAGTACGCGCAGGCGGTGCGCCACGGGCGCTGGAAGCTGGTGCGCGATACCTGGCATGGAACCTCGGCGTTGTTCGATCTCGAGACGGACCCGGGCGAGCAGAGAGACCTCTCTGCGACCGAGCCCACGCGCGTGCAGGAATTGAGCGCCGCCTGGGAACAGTGGAACGCCGGCAACCGCGCGCCGCTCTGGCCGCACGTGATGGAGTTCCGCTTCAAGGCCAACGACGGGCGCGAGTTCTGGTACCCGCTCTGAGAACTCACTCCCTCTCCCCCGCGGGGGAGAAGGTCGGGGAGAGGGCTAGAGCGCTGTGAGGGCTCCGCCGGTCCAAAGTAAACCCGTGCTCGCCTCCTCTCCCTGACCCTCTCCTCCGCAGGAGGAGAGGGGAACATCAGCCCGGCAGCC
>VFKJ01001047.1 GCA_009885595.1 Myxococcales bacterium
CCGGCGGCCCGTACAGCCTCTCTGCGACCGTGGGCACGCCCACCACCAACGCCAGCTGCCAGACCCCCCTTCAGCTCAGCTCCGGAGTCCCCGTGTTCGGGCAGGACACCCGCCTGGGCGTCACTCCGAGCACGGCGTGCCTGGCGGGGCAGGGCGGACAGCTCTTCTATCGCCTCACCGTTCCAGCCAATCAGCGCGCCACGGTCACGGTGACGCCGCAGTCGGGCGCGAGCGTGTCGGTGCGGTTGCTCAGCTCGTGCTCCGCGACCAACTGCCTCGACTCCTCGCAGGGCGGCTCGACCCAGGTGCTCACCTTCGACAACCGCAACACGTTCCAGACCGTGCTCCTCATCTCGGTGAGCGCGACCGTGCTCGGCCTCGACGGGCCCTTCGAGATCCTCGCTGAGCTGGGTCCCATTCCCTCGTCGCTCAACACCACCTGCGCCGGCGCGACCTCGTTGCCGGTGAACGGGACGTCGATCACCGGCGAGTTCATCGATCTCGGCGGCCCGCCCCTCACCAGCTGCCTGCCGGGGCAGGCCGGTCGCGTCCTCTATTATTCGGTGGTGGTGCCCGCGCGGCAGGCGGTGCAGGTGAGCGCCTCGCCGATCGGCTTCGACGTGGGGCTGCGCGTCTTCGACTCGTGCTCGGCGGTCACTACCTGCGCGGCGTACTCCGACGTCACCCCTGGCTTCGGCAGCGAGACCCTTCGCATCACCAACCCCACGGCGATCGCGCGGACGTACATCGTGGCGGTGAGCAGCGCCGTCGCCGGCACTGGAGGGCAGTACGGCGTCAGCGCGAGGCCTGCGTTCGCGCTCCCGGCGGCCAACGCCTTCTGCGACAGCGCCGCGGTGCTCTCTGGCGGCTCGTCGATCAGCGGCGAGCTCGAGCTGCCCGGGGGCATGCCGCTGCACAACGCCTGCCTGCCTTCCTCGAGCGGCTACACCCGGTACTACGCGGTGTCCGTGCCCCACAGCGCCACGCTGCAGGCGATGGCCACGCCGGCGGCGGTCAGCGGCATCGACGTCGGGGTGCGGGTGTTCTCCAGCTGCGCGGCGGCGAGCTGCCTGGGCTCCAGTGACTCGAGCGCGCTCTCCACCAGCGCGGGCGCCGAGAGCGCGGTGGTGAGCAACTTCACTGGCGCTGCGCAGACGTACATCGTCGCGGTCAGCGGCGTGAACACCACCTTCAACAACACCCTGGCCTTCAACGTCCTCACCAACGTGATGCCCACGGCCAATAACGCGTTCTGCACAGGCGCCACCCCGATGACGGTGGGGCAGACGGTGATGGACGCGCTGGGGGCGGGCGGAGCGGCGAGCACCGCCTGCCTGCCGGCCGCCAACGGCCTGAGCAAGTACTACCGGATCACCGTGGCGACGGGTGAGCGGCTGGTGATCACCGGCACGCCCTCGAACTTCAACCTCGCGCTCCGGCTGCTGGACGGCTGCTCCGCCACCAGCTGCGCCGCCTCGTCCGACAGCTCTCCCTCGCTCAGCGGGGCAGAGCAGCTGAGCGTGCAGAACGTCACCGCGGCCCCGAAGGACTACGTGATCGTGGTGAGCGGCGGGGGCGCCGCCACCCCGAGCAGCAGCTACAGCTTGAGCGTGCTGCGCGCCTCGTACCGGATGACGGACATCACGTCGAACTGCGACGACCTCTCATTTGCCGCCGACGTGCTGGGTCCGGGCACCGCGCCGGTCATCACGGACGACTCGGCGAGCCTGGTGAGGCCGCTGCCAGCGAGCTTCCCGTTCCAGTTCTTCCTCACGCCGGTGACGCACTACTCGGCGTGCGTGAACGGCTTCGCCCAGCTGCACGGCTCGGCCGCGGGCCTCTCGAACAACACCTTCGCCAACGCCTCGATGCCCAACGCGGCGCAGCCCAACTGGCTGGTAGCGCCGTTCTGGGACGATCTGGCGGTGGTGCCCACCACCCGGGTGCGCTCGGCTGAGCTGGGCACCTCTCCCAACCGCGTCTTCACCATCGAGTGGTTCGACGCCGCGCTGAACAGGGGCGGCGGCGCCGGCGTCGAGCGGCTGCGCTTCCAGGCGAAGCTGTATGAGACCACCAACGTGATCGAGTTCCACTACTGCTCGCTGCTGGCCAACGGAGGCTCGCTCATCCTCGTCAGCGGCGGCGGCGCCACCATCGGCCTGGAGAGCGGGCTGGGCACCGAGGCGGTGCAGCGCTCGTTCAACGTCGCTAACAGCGTGAGCGGCGGCGTGCGCTTCACTCCGCAATGAGGCGCTTCGTCACGCTGGGCCAGTGGCTGCTCTGGGGCGCGCTGGTGGGGGTGGCCTGCGGCGTGGCCTCGGCGATCTTCCTCTTGCTGCTCGACGTGGTGACGCACGTGCGCGTGCACGACGAGCGCTACGTCTACGCGCTGCCGCTCGCGGGCCTGGTCATCGGGCTCGTCTACGAGCGCTTCGGTGCGCCCATCAAGGCGGGCAACAACCTCATCATCGACACCATCCACGACGACGGCCCCGAGGTGCCGCTGCGCATGGCTCCCATGGTGCTGCTGGGCACGGTGAGCGCGCACCTCTTCGGGGCCAGCGTCGGCCGCGAAGGCACCGCGGTGCAGATGGGCGCGAGCCTGACGGACTGGCTCTCGCACCGCCTTCGCCTCGGTCCCGAGCTGCGGTTGCAGCTGCTCGCCGCGGGCGTCGCCGGCGGGTTCGGCTCGGTGTTCGGCACCCCCATCGCCGGCGCGATCTTCGGCCTCGAGTTCATCGTGCTGGGGCGGCTCAAGTACGAGGCGCTGGTGCCCGCGCTGGTGGCGGCCGTCATCGGCGACCTCACCACCCGCGCCCTGGGCGTCACCCACGCCCGCTACCCCATCGCGCCGCACCTCGAGCTGGGTCCGCTGCTGGTGGGCAAGTGGGTGCTCTTCGCGGTGGCCATCGCGCTGGTGACCGCGGGGTTCATCGAGCTGGTGCACTTCCTGCGAAAGCACGGGGAACAGCGCCTGCCCCGGCTGCCGGTGCGCATGTTCCTGGGCGGCGTGGTGGTGGTGGGGCTGTGGAAGCTGGTCGGCACTTCCGACTACCTCGGCCTGGGCGTGCCGACGATCCTGCGCGCCTTCGAAGATCCCGCGCTCCCGGTCACCGTGTTCGCCCTC
>VFKJ01000312.1 GCA_009885595.1 Myxococcales bacterium
CCGTCGGCACCTGGGCGATCTGCCCCGTGCGCTTGACCATGTCGCCTTCGCGAATGCCGCGGAAGTCGCCCATGATGGCGACGCCGACGTTGTCTTCCTCGAGGTTGAGCACGAGGCCCTTCACCCCGTTGTGGAACTCGACCAGCTCGCCCGACTGGGAGTTGTCGAGGCCGTAGACGCGCGCGATGCCGTCGCCGACGGCCAGCACGGTACCCGTCTCGGACACGGTGACCTGCTTGCCGTAGTCCTTGATCTGCTCGCGGAGAATGCGGCTCACTTCATCGGCGCGGATCTGCATCGGGATGTTCCTTTGGTACGAAGGGAAAGGCGTGGAAAGTGCGCGGCGCGTACCACGGCACTTGTCATGCCGCTACAACTTCGAAGGCCCGCGCAAGGGCCCGAAAAGGCAGCTCAGTTCATCATCGCCATGAGGGCGAAGCCGATCTGCGGCCAGGGGGGATTTTCGCCGCCGGCCTCGCCCCGCAGCTGCAGGTTTCCCTGCGGTCCGTAGGTGGTCTGGTTCGGCCCGACCTGGCGGCCGTCGAGCGTGAACGACGAGTTCGGCGCCCGGATGATCGCCCGGCTGTCGTCGAACTCGAACCGGTAGATCCGCCCCTGGAATTGCCCGGTGATCACCGTGTGGTTCCCGTCGCTCTGCTCCCGGGTGAGCATGAACTCGACCCCGGAGATGCGCTTGTCGGTGACCGTCACGTCGATGGGCCGCTCGGCGATCACCCCGCCCCAGCTGCCGTCGGTGCGCTTGCTCAGGTTGCACTGGGGGCTGCGCACCCGGTACGCGTCGAAGCTCGCGGTGCGGTTGTAGAGCAGCACCTCGCCGGTGGCCTTGAACTCGGTGTTCAGCGCCTCCGGGACCACCGTGGGGAAGTTGCACGAGCTGAGCAGCGCGGCGACGACGACGAGTGATGCACGCATGGGGTGCCTCCTGGGGCGGCTCGCTCTTAGTCCCATCGGCGCGCCAGCGTCATGCGGTTTGGCTGTGCCGTCACTGCAGCGCGCCGAGCGCCTCCAGCACCTCGGCGCGCGTGGCGTCGACGGTGGGCGTGTGCTCCGAGGCCGAGAGCTGCACGTAGAGCGCCCGCAGGGTCTGCTTCACGTTGCTCAGCTGCGCGAAGGAATCGCGATCGAGCAGGGGCTTGCTCCAGAGCGCCTTCCACGCGGGAGGCAGGGTCGTCAGCCACGCGCTCAACACCCCCAGGCGGGCGTCCTGACGCAGCACCAGCGAGCGCAGCACGGCGGCGAGCCGCTCGTCTTCGCCCCACACGAACGCCCCGCCGTGCGAGAGCCGGTGCACCACCGCGTTGATGATGCGGTCCTGCTGAGGACCGGAGAGCCGCTCGTTGCGCGCGAGGAACTTGAGCAGATCGGCGGTGTGCGCGGTCGCGTGAATCCACCCGAGCTTGAGGTCGTGGCCGCGGAGATCAGGCTCGAGCACGAGGGCATCGGTGCCGCTCTCCACCAGCGAGTCGAACTGCCGCTGGCTGAGCACCGGTTCCTTCAGCTCTGAGGCGGCGATGATGGACAGGCTGAGCGCGGAGAAGGATCGCCCCAGCACCGGGGCCTCCAGCCGCGCCAGGCGCTCCTGCAGGTGCGAGGTGAACTCGATCAGCGCTGGCGCCGGCACCGCGTGCCGCTGGTACACCCACGCGACCACCAGCCCGTAGCCGACCTCGTCACGCAGCACCGGATCTTCCGAATCGACCAGCGCCTCGGCGTCACGCAAGACCGACGCGCGCGACTCGCCGGGCGGCAGCTCGAACTTCGCCTCACGCAGCGCCAGCCAGAACGCGCGCCCCCGCGGCGGGTCCACCACCTGGGGAACGTGTGCACACGCGGTGAGCGCCAGGCCGATCAGCGCCGGGAAGAGCAGGCCCGGCGCCGGGCGGCTCATGCGAGCCGGCGCTCGTTCTCCAGCACGAGGTACTCGAGCAGCGCCTTCTGCACGTGGAGCCGGTTCTCCGCCTCGTCCCACACCACCGACTGCGGGCCGTCGATCACCGACGCCGTCACCTCTTCTTCGCGGTGCGCGGGCAGGCAGTGCAGGAAGAGGGCGTGGCTGTGGGCGAGCTTCATCAGCGCAGGGTCGACCTGGTAGCCGCCCAGATCCGCCAGGCGCTGCTTCGACTCCGCTTCCTGCCCCATCGAGGTCCACACGTCGGTGATCACCACGTCGGCGCCCTTCGCAGCCGCCTTGGGATCGCTCAAGAGCTCCACGAAGCCCTTCGCCGGAATCACCACGTCGTCCGCCGGGTGGTAGCCCCTGGGTGAGGCCAGCTTGAGCTGGTACCCGAAGATGGGCGCTGCCCGGGTGAAGCTGCGGCCCATGTTGCTGGCGGTGTCCCCGATGAAGGCGAGCGTCTTGCCCTTCACCGACCCCAGCTTCTCCTCGATGGTGAAGAGATCGGTGAGGATCTGCACCGGGTGGCCGCCGTCGGTCAGCCCGTTGATCACCGGCACCTCGCAGTACTGGGCGAACTCCTCGATGCGCGAGTCGGCGAAGGTGCGCATCATCACCACGTCGCAGTACCGGCCGGTGACACGCGCGGTGTCGGGCAGCGGCTCGCCGCGCGACATTTGCGAGTTTCCTGCGGAGAGATCGATGCACGAGCCGCCCAGCTGCAACATCGCGGCCTCGAACGAGAGGCGGGTGCGGGTGGAGGCCTTCTCGAAGATCATCGTGAGCGTGCGCCCGTCCATGGTGTTGACGCAGCGCCGCTCGCGCCGCGCCTTCTTCAGCACGGCCGCGCGGCGAAACAGGCCCAGGTGCTCGTCGAGGGTGAGGTCGGTGAACTTGAGGAAATCGCGTTTCTTCGACGTCACGGGGGGCTCCTTGGCGCTCGCTGCGGAGCGTCGTGATTGCCTGACTTGGAACTGAGCAGCAAGCCCTCAGAGCGGCTGCGTCTTGAGCGAGGCGAACACCTGCGCCAGCCGCGGGACCTTCGTCCCCTGCTCCGCGAGCGCCTTCGCCTGCGTCTCCAGCGCGATCAACGTCGCCTCGACCGCGGCAGGCCCGGTGCTGCCCGCGGACAACTTGCGAGCGACCGCGCCAGCCGGCTCGAGCACGGACAGCGTCGCGGCGTCGAGCGATGGGTCGATCGCCTGCGCCAGCTCGACGGTGGCCTGGCGCAGGTTGATCCCCTGCTCCTGGCAGCGGCGCACCAGCGAGCCGACCACCTGGTACGCCTTGCGAAACGGCATGCCCTTCTTCACCAGCGCCTCGGCCAGATCGGTGGCCTGGGTGAAGCCCTCGTCCACCCCCACCCTGCACTTCTCCGGGTGGAAGGTGACGCGCGGCAACGCCAGCCGCAGCACCGAGAGCGAGCCCAGCAGCAGCGGACCGGTCTCGAGCAACGAGGCGCGGTCTTCCTGGAGGTCGCGGTTGTAGCCGCCCGGCAGCCCCTTCACGGTGGCGAGCAGGCCCATCAAATTCCCCATCGCCTTGCCCGACTTCCCGCGAATGAGCTCGAACACGTCGGGGTTCTTCTTCTGGGGCATCATCGAGCTGCCCATCGAGATGTCGCCGGAGAGCGAAGCGAAGCCGAACTCCTGGGTGGTGAAGTCGATCAGATCCGTCGACAGCCGGCTGGCGTGCACGAAGAAGCGGGCCGTGGCGTAGAGCAGGTCGAGCGCGAAGTCGCGATCGCCCACGGTGTCCATGCCGTTGAGCGTGACGCCCTCGAAGCCCAGCAGCTGGCGGGTGATCTCGCGATCGATCGGCAGCGAACTGCCTGAGATCGCGCCCACGCCCAGCGGCAACAACTTGCACTGCTCCAGCACGAACACCAGCGCCTGGGCGTCGCGCAGGAACGCCGAGCCGTAGCTCGCCATCCAATACGCCAGCGAGATGGGCTGCGCGCGCTGGCGGTGCGTGTACGAGGGAAGGATCACGTCCTTCTCCTTCCGCGCGCGGGTGACGAGCTCGCCCACCAGCGCGGTCACCGACGCCAGCGCCTGCGCGGCCACCTCGCGCACGTGCAGCCGCAGATCCGTCGCCACCTGGTCATTGCGGCTGCGGGCCGAGTGCAGCAGGGCCGCGGGCGCGCCGATGGTGCGATTGAGCTGCACCTCGACGGCCATGTGCACGTCTTCTTCCTGCGGCAGCACCAGCGTGCCCGCTTCCTGCGCTTCCCACAGGGCGATGAGCCCGGCGCGAATCGCGCGCGCCTCGGCGAGGGGAATGACCCCCGTGCGTCCCAGCATGGTGACGTGCGCGATCGAGCCGACCAGGTCCTCACGCAGGAGCTGCCGGTCGAGCGAGAGCGAGCTCGAGAACGCCATCACTTCGGGCAACAGCCCGGGTCCACCAGAGGCTTCGGTCTTCGCCAGTGTCATGAAGCGGAACCGATAGCAGCGGAACGCTGCGCGAGACAGACGGAAGCGCAGCGGACGTCTGGCCG
Source organism: Myxococcales bacterium (assembly GCA_009885595.1). Lineage (GTDB taxonomy): Bacteria > Myxococcota > Myxococcia > Myxococcales > Myxococcaceae > Archangium_A. Next base: position 4,416 of record VFKJ01000312.1, read on the forward strand.
AGGAGGAGCGACCCAGGAAACAGTCACGATGCACTTCCTTTTTTCCACAGCGAAAGAAGATCGCGCTTCACGCGCAGCGCCTTCACGCCGCGCGCGGGCACGATGAAGATGGTGTCGTCGCCGGCGATGGTGCCGAGCACTCCGGTGGGCCGGGACGAATCGATCGCCGCGGCCACCGCGGGAGCGCCACCGGGCAGCGTTCGCACCACCACCATCGCGTCACCGTCATCGACGGTGGTGACCAGGTGATGCACCTGCCGAAGCGCTTCGTCACCGTGCCTGGCGGGCGCCTCGGCCAGCTCGTACACCGTGCCGCCGTCAGGCAGCGTCACCCGGCGCGCCATCAACTTCGCGAGATCGCGCGAGAGGGTGGCCTGGTTGACCTCGATGCCCTCGCGCTCGAGGAGCCGCCCGAGATCTTCCTGGGTGCTGACCACGTGCGTGCGGAGGATGCGGCGGATCACCTCGCGCCGCGCCCGATGGGTCGCGACGTCAGCCATGGGTCACCAGCGATCCGATGCCTTGATCGGTGAAGAACTCCGCGATGATCGAGTGCGGCGTGCGCGCGTCGATCACGTGCACCCGCTCCACCCCGCCCTCCAGCGCGGCGATCGCCCACTTCGCCTTGCGGGCGAGGTTCTTGCTGAACACGCCCTGCTCGCTCTTGAGCCGCAGCGTGCTGGTGTTGATCTGCCCGAGCAGCTCGTCGTTCTCGACGAAGCCCGGCCCGCCGACCAGGTACACCAGCTTCGAGGCCCGCGCGGTGAGCGCGATCTCGCTGGCCACCTGATCGGGCTCGAGCGGGAGCGTGCTGCCGTCGTCGAGGAAGCCCACCGGCGAGACCACGGGCACGTAGTTGCGCTGCAGGAACATCTCCAGCAGGTCCTTGTTCACGCTCACCACTTCGCCGAACTCGCCCTCGCCCATGCGGCGGCCCTTCATGAACGAGGCGTCCATGCCCGACAGGCCGATCGCCTGCACGCCGGTGCGGTTGAGCAGCGTCACCAGCTCGGTGTTCGTCTGCCCGGAAGTCATCATCTCCTTGCTGTGCGAATCGCCCCTCGAGGTGCCCTCGGGGCTCTCCCCGTGCACGAGGATCGGCACCAGCCCCACCGCGCGCAGCAGGTTCACGTCTTCGACGATCGACGCGCGCAGCGAGTCTTTCCCCATCGCCTGGCGACCCAGCTTGATCACCACGCGCTTGTCCGCGAAGCGCGAGATGTACGTGAGCGCCTCCTTCACCAGGTTCACCTTGAACTTGGGGGAGTAGTTGGTGAGCCGATCGTCCTTCGCCACGCTGCCGTCGGCGGTGGGCACCAGCAGCGAGGTGTAGTCGGCGTTGATCTTCACGTAGTCGTACGAGAGATCGCAGCCCCAGCCCACCGAGGCCGCCTCGCCTGAGCGCAGGTCGATCTCCACCAGCACCTCGGGGGACCGCATGCGCGCGCGCAGGTTGGGGTGGCCCGAGGGCCCCTCGTTCGCGCCGTTGTTGGGACTGAGGGTGGTGAGGTCGAGCGTGGGCTTCCGGTCGTAGACCACGATGCCCTGCACGGTGACCTTCGCCTCCGTGGGGTCGAGCTCGTACCTCTGCGAGCCGCAGCGCGCGCCGACGGTGGCGAGCACCCGCCCCCAGTTCGGGTCCGCGCCGAACACCGCCGCCTTCACCAGGGTGCTGCCCGCCACGCTGCGCGCGAGATCGGCCGCGATCGGCAGCGAAGGAGCGCCCACCACCCGCACCTCCAGCAGCTTGGTGGCGCCCTCGCCGTCCTTCGCCACCTCGCGGGCCAGCTCCACCGCCAGCGACTGCAGCTGAGTGGCGAAGAGCTCGTACTCCGGGCCCACCTCGGTGATCTCGGGGTTGCCCAGCTGCCCGTTCGCCAGCGCCAGCACCGCGTCGTTGGTGCTCATGTCGTTGTCGACGGTGAGGTTGTTGAAGCTGCCCTCCATCGCCGCGAGCAGCGCCCGCTGCAGCAGCGCCGGGGTGATCGCGAGGTCCGTGCAGATCACCGCGATGGTCGAAGCGAGCTGCGGCGCGATCATCCCGCTGCCCTTGCAGATGGCGGTGATGCGGCCTTCCTTGCGGCCGATGCGCACCGGGCGACTGGCGATCTTGATGTTGGTGTCCGTGGTGCAGATCGCCTCGGCGGCGGACTCGGGGGCGGCCTTGAGCTGGGCCTTCAGCCGGGGCAGCGCGTCGATCATCTTCGCCTTGGGCAGCCGCTGGCCGATGACGCCGGTCGAGGCCATCAACACCGTCTCGCCTGAGACCTCGAGCACCTTGCCGGTGGCCGCGCACAGCTCCACCACGTCTTGCAGGCCGTCGGCGCCGGTGAGCGCGTTGGCATTTCCCGAGTTGATCAGCACCGCGCGCACGCCGGCCATCGGCAGCCTCCGCGCGCAATCGACCACCGGGGCGGCCCTGGCCTTGTTGATGGTGAGCGCACCCGCCGCGGCGCAGGGGGACTCGCTCACGACCAGCGCGAGGTCTTTCTTGAACGGCTTGATGCCGGAGTGGAGACCGGCGAACAGAAACCCACGGGCGACAGGCATGAATCCTTTTCTCCCTCTCCCCCGCGGGGGAGAGGGTCGGGGAGAGGGCTAGCTCAAACCAACACTCTCCTGATGACCCATCATCAGGTTGAAGTTCTGCACCGCCTGGCTGGCAGCGCCCTTGAGCAGGTTGTCGAGGGCGCTCACGCTGACGACATGAGTCTCGTCGGTGGACACTCCGATCAGACAAAACGGCGTCTTTGCCACCTCAGCGATGCGCACCGAATCCGCAGAGGGCAACAACTTGATCATCGGCTCCGTGCCGAACGCGGCGACGAACGCCTCATTGACCTGCGCCTGGGTCACCCCGCTCTTCAGCCGCGCCACCGCGGTGCTCAAGATGCCGCGCTTCATCGGCAGCAGGTGCGGGGTGAACACCAGCTTCACGCCCAGGGTCTGCTCGATCTCCGGCACGTGCTGGTGCTTGAGGGTGCGGTACGCGCGAAAGTCCGAGTCGATCTCCATGAAGGTGAACTCCTCGCTCGCCTTGCGCCCCGCGCCGGAGACGCCCGAGGCGGCGTTGATCACGATCGACGTCGGATCAATCAGCCCCGCCTTCAGCAGCGGCGCGACCGAGAGCGCAGCGGCCGTCGCATAACACCCGGGGTTGGCCACGAACTGCGCCCCGCGAATCTTCTCGCGGAAGAGCTCGGGCATTCCGTACACGGCCTCTTTCACCAGCGCGGGCGAGGTGTGCTCGAACTTGTAGAACGCGGGGTACTTCGAGAGGTCCTGCAGCCGGAACGCGCCGGCGAGGTCCACCACCCGAACCCCCAGCGCGCGCAGCTTCGGCGCCAGCTCGAGCGAGGTCTCCGCGGGGGTGGCGAGGAAGACCACCTCGCAGCCCTTCGCCGAAGAAAGGCCCTGCTCGTTGCTCACGTACGAGAGCTCGGAACCGAGCCCGGTCTTCGACGAGATGCTCTGCCCGACCCAGCGGTCCGAGGTGACGAACGCGAGGCGCACCCCGGGGTGACCCAGGAGCAACCGGGTGAGCTCGATGCCGGAATAGCCCGACGCGCCGATGAGGCCTGCGGAGTGATGCATGGATGGCGCATGTATATGCACCTTCTATGCACCGCACAACGAAGATTTCGGTCGCCGATGTACCCGGCGGGTTCGAACCCGCGACCTGGTCCGTGGAAGGGAGTTTGCGTGTAGGGCCTCTCGGGCCGGACGACCTGGAAAGAGGACGCAGCCTCCACGAATTCCCTGACAACGGCATGACGAAGCCGGGGCTATCGAGGGGCGCATGGACAGCACCCTGAGCCCGATCAAGCCCCAGCTGCGCGGGGTGATGCACCAGGTCAGCTTCTTCGTGGCCCTGGCCGTGGGCGCCTGGCTGGTCACCCGCGCCAGCGGCACCATGTTCTGGGCCTGCGTCGTCTACATCCTCTCGCTGTGCGGCCAGTTCGCGGTGAGCGCCCTCTACCACCGCGTCACCTGGCAGCCCGCCGCGCGCCTGTGGTGGAGGCGCCTCGATCACTCGATGATCATGATCCTCATCGCGGGCACCGGTACCCCGCTCGCCGTGGCGCTCCCCAGCGAGTCGACCCGCACCTTCCTCATGCTCCTGTGGGGCGGCGCGGCGCTGGGCGTGCTGCGCGCGCTGGTGTGGATCACCGCGCCCAAGCCGCTGGTAGCGCTGCTCGCCCTCGCGCTGGCCTGGTTCAGCTACCCCTTCATGCCCGCGCTCAACCACATGATGGGCGCCACCAGCGTGGTCTTCTTCCTGGGGGGCGGGGTCATCTATTCCCTGGGCGCGGTCACCTACGCGCTCAAGAAGCCCGACCCCTGGCCCGCGGTGTTCGGCTACCACGAGGTGTTCCACACCCTGGTGGTGCTGGGCGCCGCCTGCCACTTCGTCGCGGTCACCCGCGTCGTTCTGGGGATGACCGGCTGATGCTCTGCTAAGGATCGCCCCGCCGTGCGCACCGCGAACCTCGCCATCGTCTTCACCGACATCAAGGGCTTCACCGAGCGCACCAGCCAGCAGACGCTCGGGCAGAACGAGAAGCTGCTCACCACCCACAATGAAATGCTCGCGCCGCTCTTCAAGGGCCTGGGCGGGCGCATCATCAAGACCATCGGTGACGCCTTCATGGTCACCTTCGAGTCGCCCACCTCCGCGGTGCTCGCCGGCGTCGCCGTGCAAGACGCCCTCTGGGCCTACAACCAGCACACCATCGCCGAAGAGCAGCTCCACGTGCGCGTCGCCATCAACGTCGGCGAGGTGCGCCTCGAGGGCAACGACGTCTTCGGAGAGCCGGTCAACATCGCCGCCCGGGTGGAAGGGGTGGCCGAGGCCGACGAGGTCACCTTCACCGAGTCGGTCTATCTCTCGATGAATCGCGCGGAGCTGCCTTCCGAAGAGCTCGGCCGCTTCGAGCTCAAGGGCATCCCCGAGCAGGTGCGCCTCTACAAGGTCACCCGCGGCACCGACCCCGCCGCGCCCCCCTTCGCCAACAAGGGCCTGGCGCGCGTCGCCGAGGGCGGCCGCACCACCTCGGGCACCCACAAGGCCTTCGAGGCTGCCACCCGCGCCCTGGAGTCGACCAGCGAGGTCGCCACCCGGGCCTTCGAGAGCACCAGCCGCATGGTGGAGAGCTCGCTGGTCTCCGCCGAGAAGCAGGGCCTGCCCCGCCGCAAGCTCGGCTTCGCCAGCGTGGGCGTGGTGTTGCTGCTCGGCGCGCTCTACCTGCTCTTCGGCAAGAGCCCCATCGACAAGGCGATCGACGAAGCGGTGGCGGCGAAGAGCGAAGAGCGCGGCCGCAAGGTCGACGCCGCCCGCAAGCTGATCACCGCGGAGAAGGATGCGAAGGAGCGCAACTGGAACCTGGGTCAGCTCTCGGAGCGCCTGAGCGAGCCCAACGCCGCCGGCCACTATGCGGCCGCGGCGAAGGCCGGCTCCCGCGACGCCGAGAGCCAGCTGATCAAGCTGCTGGGAAATCAGAAATGCAGCCTCCGCGCCGCGGCCGCCGACGCCCTGGCCGATCTGCAGGTCAAGCGCGCCCGCGGCGCCCTGGAAGATCTCGCCGAAGACGGCGGCCCCGGCGACGGCGAGCAGGTGCTCGTCTTCGGCTGCAACTCGAAGCAGGCCGCCGCCACCGCCCTGCGCCGCCTCAAGGACTGAGCCACCTCGGGTCAGGGCGCCGGCCGCGAGGCCTCCAGGTCGTACACCGCACCCGAGGCGGCGCAGCAGCTCGCCACCGAGGCGGGCAGTCGGTGAAGGCCTCCCACGTCGAGCAGTTCCTCTCTGGCAAATGACTCCCTCGCCCCCGAAGGGGGAGAGGGTCGGGGAGAGGGCAGGGTGAGGGGCCAATCCTGGGGGAAGAGACCCGAC
>VFKJ01000992.1 GCA_009885595.1 Myxococcales bacterium
CATGCTTCCCCTTGGGGGTCCACGTTGACGAGCCGCGACGTTACACCGTCGTTTCGGGCCTTCAGAGATCGAAAGGCACGCCTGTGTGAAAGCCCTGTGCGACGTCTGGGGAGAACCTCCCTTTTTTGGCACCCAGGTGTGGGGAAGCAGACCTCCACGGGCCTACATGTGGGACCCTGGGGAGAACCGGGGGGCTTGTCCACATGGGTGATTTCAGGAAGTTCCCGGTTTCGTTGGCGAATTCGGCTTGTCCACAACTCAGCCGCCTCTACTGCTTCTACTGCTTGATCTGATCTCAGATCCAACAAGTAGAAGCAGTGGCATAGCCCGAGCAGTTGATCTCCCGATGGCTCAAAAGGAGCGAGACTGCCGCCACGTGACTGGCACTCCTCGACTCCTCCTCCTGGGGCTACTGGTGATGGTCGCGCTCGGCTGCAAGCCCAACGAGCTGACCTGGGTGAGCAACCAGCTCCGCTTCGATCCCCCGAGCGTCACCTTCGACCTGGCGTTCGCCGATGGCATCACCCGCTCGCGCGAGCTCACCGTGGTCAACGACGGGCGCGCCACGGTCGAAGTGAGTTGGACCGGGGTCTCCAAGCCTTTCGCCATCGCTTTGCCCGCCACGCTCCCGCCAGGGGCCACCCCGTTGACCGTGGACTGGACCACCGAGGTGCCCGGCCGGTTCTCCCAGCTGCTCGAGGTGAGCGCCCAGGGCCTCCCCTCGGCGACGCTGGCGCTGGAAGCCTCAGCCCGGGAGCTGCCGGTGTGCGTGGCCGCCTCGTCCTGCGTGGCCGCGCGCTTCGATCTCGAGAGCCAGACCTGCGTGCAGGTGCCGGTCGAGGACGGCCTTGCCTGCGACCCACAGACGCTGTGCCTGGTGAACGCGCGCTGTGAAGCGGGGCGCTGCGTGGGCACCGCGCGCACCTGCTCCGATGGGAACGCCTGCACCGTCGACGTCTGCTACCCGCAGACGGGCTGCGAGTTCCTCCCGGCGCCGCCCTGCCCCGGAGACGGCGCCTGCCTCAAGGGCACGTGCGACCCCGCCAGCGGCTGCGGCCTCGAGCCGCGCGAAGACGGCGCCTCGTGCGGTCGGGCGACCTCGTGCACCGAGGTCAGCGTGTGCATCGAGGGCGCCTGCGTGCGGCGCGATCCCCCGAACGGCTACGTCTGCGCCGAGGCGAGCCCGTGTTCTGCCGAGGGCCTGTGCGTGGACGACGTCTGCGTGCGGCAGAGCCGGCCCGGTGACGTGCAGGAGCTGCTGCCGACCTGGTCCTACGACACCTCCGCCTCGAGCGACGCCGACGCGGGCATCTCGCCGCCTCAGCTGCACGACTTCGTGCTCGAGCCCACCGGTGAGCTGTCGCTCTCGGGCTTCTTCAACGTGGGCGCGGTGCTGCGCGCGAACACCGGTGACGCCCTCACCGCGCCGCTGGGCAGCTCGCGTCGCTGCATCCTCTGGAACACCCGCTACGTGTGCGCGGACTACCCGGCCTCGCCCAACGGGAAGGTCTCGGCGATGGACCTCTCCACCGGCGCCACCGCGTGGACCTTCGACATCAGGGCAGCGCGGCCGGACTTCTTGATGACCGCGCCCACCATCTTCCTCGCGCGCCTGGTGGTGCAGGACAGCGATCGCCTGGCGGCGTTGTTCGAGGCGTACCCGCGCAACACCGCCAACGACACCCAGTGCCGTCGCTACTTCCTCGCGGTGATCAACGCCTCGGGGCAGTTGGTGCAGGCGCAGACCATCAGCGACCCGATGCTCGATGTCTGTAATCACCCTCACGCGTATGGAGTTGCAGCCGACGCGTCGGGAAATCTCTTCATCGCGTTCTCTCCCACCGTCTCGCAGCAGGCGCCCCTGGTGCCCGACGACACCACGTTGATCCAGAGCTACTCGCGCGACGGCGTCTTCCGCTGGAAGCGGCTCAACAGCGGCCTGCGCGGCGGCGAGCTGGCGGTGGCGCGGGGGCTGCTCTACGCCGAGTACACCAGCGTGGTGCTGGACGCGACCAGCGGCGCGGCGCGCTTCTCCCTGCCCTCGGAGCTGGGCCGCGCGGTGATCTCCCAGGCCCGCCTCGTTCCGGCCCCCACCGCCGGCGGAAACACCCTGGTGGGCTACGAAGCGGGCGTGCTGCAGCTGCGCTGGTCGGCCACCCTGCCCAACGCGTGGACGTTCTGGTCTGATCAGCTGCGGCTGGCGAAGTGGCAGACCTCGAAGGGGCCCCGCACCGTCGCGCTCACCTTCGTCACCTCGGATCCCGGCAATGGCTTACAGCCGCTGTATGGGTTGTATGGAATTGACGTGCAGGACGGCAGCGAGGCGTTCAACTGCCCCATCCAATTGCCGGCGCGCACCCCGCCGCAGCTGTTCGAGGTGGCCAATGGTTCGCTGGGCATCATGAGCGGCGCGCTCGATGCGCTCGGAAATCCCGGCTGCAGCAAGTGTGATCCACCCCTGGCGGGGAGCGCGGGCGCGTTCTTCTCGGTGCCCACGCGCGGGTTGTCGGTGGCGCAAGAGCCGTGGGTGGGCACCTTCGGCGGCGCCGGGCACGATCACCGCGAGAACTGAGCGAGCTGCTCGACCAAAGAGCAAGGAAGAAGGCGGTGAGGGTGGATCTCGGCCGCGCTCGAGCGCGCAGGCCCTCTGCGCGGGCAAGGGACCTCACGGGACCTGGTGGGAGATGTTGCGGATACTGCCCCAAAGTGCCGATTCGAGCGTTTTGCATCGTCTTTCTGAGTTCTCTCCCTCGGAGGTCAGAGCGAGACCCGTCGCCTCAGGACTTTTGTGGCAGTATCCGCAACACCGCGTTCCGTGAGAGTCCTTGTTCAGAGCAGAGGGCCTGCGCGTTGCGAGCAGAGAAGGAGACCCTGCATCGAGCGCGGTTTTCCCGGCCGTTCTGCTCGAAGGAGGCCACAGCTGGAGCCGCGGGACCGCGCCCGTCGACGCCAGCAGCATCGCCACGGCGATCCCGGCGAAGCTGTAGTAGGTGACGGCCCATGTCCCGCATCGCCGTCATCATGGGCAGCGCGTCCGACTGGGAGACGCTGCAGCACGCCGCTTCCACGCTCGAAGAGTTCCAGGTGCCGTTCGAAGTGCGCGTGATCAGCGCGCATCGCACGCCCGAGCTCATGTTCGACTTCGCAAAGTCTGCGGCCGACGAAGGCTTTGCCGCCATCATCGCGGGCGCGGGCGGCGCGGCTCACCTGCCCGGCATGGTGGCCTCGCTCACCTCGCTCCCGGTGTTGGGCGTGCCGGTGCAGTCGAAGATGCTGTCGGGCATCGACTCGTTGTTGTCGATCGTCCAGATGCCGGCCGGGGTCCCCACCGCCACCTTCGCCATCGGCCCCGCGGGCGCGGTCAACGCCGCGCTCTTCGCGGTGCGCATGCTGGCGGTCGAGGACGCGTCGCTGCGGGTGAAGCTGGCCGCGTGGCGCGAGGGGCAGGCCCAGAAGTCCCGCGCGTCGACGGCCGAGCTCCAGCTGAAGAAGACCCCTGCGCGCGCCAGGAAGAGCTGATGGCCACGGTCGGAATCCTCGGCGGCGGCCAGCTGGGCCTCATGCTCGCGGAGTCCCTCGACCGCCTGGGCCAGGGCGTGGTGGTGCTGGAGAAGGACCCCGACTCACCTTGCGCGCAGCGGCGCTCGAACGTGCTGCGCGCGGGGGCGGATGACGAGGCGGCGCTGAAGGACTTCTTCTCGAGGGTCGACGTCGCCACCTTCGATTCCGAGAACACCCCGGCCGCGCCGCTGCGGCCCTGGGCGCAGCAGCTGGCGCCTTCGCTGCGCGTGCTCGAGCTCACCCAGGACCGCGCGAAGGAGAAGACCTTCCTGCGCGACGGCGGCTTTCGCACGGTGAGGTTCGAGGTGGTGCCGGTCGGCGCCGACGTGAAGGCGGCCGCGCGGAAGTTCGGGCTGCCCTGCATCGCGAAGTCGGTGCTCGGTGGCTACGACGGCAAGGGCCAGCACCGGCTGCTCACGCCCGCGGGCATCGAGGCGCTGCCGCCCGAGGCGCCGGGCGGCTGGGTGCTGGAAGAGGTGCTGGAGCTCGAGAGCGAGGTGTCGTGCCTGGTGGCGCGCGACGCGAAGAGCGCGGTGAGCTTCCCCATCTTCGAGAACCTGCACGCCCACCACATCCTCGACCTCACGGTGATTCCCGCGCGCATCGACCCGGTGCTGCAGGACGAGGCGCGCCAGGTGGCCGACGGCATCGCGCGCGCGCTCGGGCTGGTGGGGCTGCTCACGGTGGAGTTCTTCATCGGCACCGGCCGCGACGGAGAGCGACGGTTGTATGTGAATGAATTGGCGCCCCGCACGCACAACTCGGGGCACGTGACGCGGCAGGCGTGCACGGTGAGCCAGTTCGACGCGCTCGCCCGGATCCTCGCGGGCATTCCGGTGGTGCAGCCCGAGGTGCACCGCGGCGCGTGGTGCATGGGGCAGCTGCTGGGTGAGGTGTGGCTGGCGCAGGGCCGCACCGGCGGGGCGCTCGACCTCACCGCGTGGAGAGACTTTCCCGACGTGGTCGATGTGTATGTGTATGGAAAGCGCGAGGCCCGGGCCACCCGGAAGATGGGCCACTTCGTGGTGCACGCCGATACCCCGGAGCGCGCCCTCGAGCGCGCGGTGCTCTTCCGCGATCGCTTGCGGGGCCGGGCGCTGTAACGGTCTGTCTCCCTCTCCCCCACAGGGGAGAGGG
>VFKJ01000268.1 GCA_009885595.1 Myxococcales bacterium
GCCAGCTCGCGCAGCGCGACGACCTTCTCTTCGTCGGTGTGCAGGTTGGGCAGGTAGCGGTCCATCGCCTGGGCGTAGCTGCGCCAGTCGTTGAGCCGGGCGAACAGCTCGAGCCCCTGCTCGTAGGCCTGCTTGTTCGAGGGCTCGATCTCCAGCACCCGCTCGAGCGCGGCGCCGGCCATCTCGGCCTTGTTGGCGGGGCCCCGCCAGATCTCCGCGACCTGGAACATCGTCTGCGCGGCCGCCTCGCGCTCTTCCAGCTGCAGCAGCACCGCCACCTTGGCCTCGAGCGTGCGCACCGCGTCGGGCCAGGCCTTCAACTTCATGAACACCACGTGCAGCCGATCGAGATCGGGGATCTGGTGCGGCTCGACCTCGAGCGAGCGGCGGGCGGCGTCGAGCGCCTCTTCCCGGCGCGCGGTCTCGGCGATGATCTCCGCCAGGCGAATGCGAATCTGCTTCACCCCCGTCGCGTCCTCCTGCAGGGGAATGAGGCGCCGCAGCACGATCACCAGGTCTTCGCGCTTGCCCAGGCCGTCGAAGATGTCGCGCAGCGCTTCCAGGGCGCCGCGGTGCCGGGCGTCGCGCTCGAGGGCGGCCTTGAAGAACGGCACCGCCTCTTCGGCGCGGCTGAGCTGCTGCCAGAGCACCCGGCCCAGCCGCTCGTTGAGCCGCACCAGCTCGCGCGGGTCGACGGTGAACTGCAGCTTCCACTGCAACAGCTCGCGCAGCTCTTCGGCCTTCTGGCCGCGCTCCAGCAGCTTGGTGAGCGCCTCGAAGGCCTGCTCGTTGCGGGGGTTCTTCTCGAGCAGCTCGCGGTACAGCTTGATCGAGTGCTCGAGGTTCCCCTGCCCTTCGGCCGAGGTGACCGCCATCTTCCCCAGCAGGCGCTCCTTCTCGGCGCCCTGCACCAGCTCGCGCTGGGTCTCGAGCACGCGGTAGAGCTTGTCCATGCTCTTGGCCTGCTCGTAGAGGATCTCCAGCGAGCGCAAGGACGGCAGGTGCTTCGGATCGGCCTCCAGCACCTTCTCGAAGGCCCCGGCGGCGCGATCGGGGTTGTCCAGCTGCTCCATCGCGATCTGCCCGAGGCGGAAGTAGAGCCCCACGCGATCGGCGGGCTCGGTGGCGAGGGCGGCCTGCGCCTCGATCACCTCGGCCTGCTGCTCGGGGTACTCCATCTCGCCGTAGAGGCGGTCGAGCGCCGGCAGCGCCCTGGCGCCGGACTCCGGGTGCGCGGCGCGCGCCTTCTCGTAGAAGACGACCGCCTGCTCCTTCTCGTCGAGCCGCTGCTCGGAGATCTGCGCGATCACCAGGCAGACCTCGGCCGTGTCCACCGGCTCCGCGAGGCGAGGCAGCTCGGCCTGCAGCGCGCCCACCAGCTCGTCGAAGGACGACGCGGCGGCGCCGGCGGCGTAGAGGCTCTTGCGAAGCGGGGCGTCGTTCGGGTCTTCCTTGAAGGCGCGGTAGTACGCCAGGTACGCCAGCTCGGGCTCCGCCTGCGCTTCCCGCAGGGTGGCCAGCTCGATCAGCAGGGTCTTGCGCTCGACCTGGTCGGGCGAGACGCCCACGCGTGACTCGATCAGCTGCGAGAGCGCGCCCACGTCGCTGGAGCGCCGGTACGCGCCCCCGAGGATCTCGAAGGCCTGCTGGTTCTGCGGTTCCTTCTGCACCAGCGCGTCCATCCGCTGGAGCGCGCCCTCGTGCCGGGAGTTCGCCGTGAGCAGCTCGCGGTACAGATCGAGCGCGCCCTGCTTGTCGAGCAGCTTGGCCTCGCGCACCGCCGCCAGCTTGAAGGTGAGCGCCGGCTGCTCCTCGGGGGGCAGCGCGCGCAGGCGGCGGGCCAGCACGTCGGCCAGCTCGGGCCAGCGGCTCTGCGCCTCGCACAACCGCTCCATCTTGCCCAGCGCGGCGACGTCGTCGGGCTGCAGCTCGAGCAGCCGGCGGAAGGTGCCGATCGCCGTGTTGGGATCCTTGAGCGTCTCTTCCTGCAGGGTGCCGATCTGGAAGAGCAGCGCCACCCGGCGCGCGGTGTCTTCTTCGATGGTGAGCTGGCGCTTGAGCACCTCGAGCAGCTCGTTGACGCGGCCCTGCCGCGAGAAGAGCTGACTCATCTGCTGCATCGCTTCCTGGTCGGTGGGCACCAGCTCCATCACCCGCTTCCACGACTCGATCGCTTCCTGCTCCTCGTCGGCCTGGGCCTGCAGCCGCGCCAGCGCGCGATAGAGGTCCGCGCGGGCGGCGTCGTTGGACGCGCGCGGCGCGACCTCGGTGAGCAGCGACGCCATCTCGTCCTCGGCGTCGGCCTTCTTGTAGAAGCTCAACACCAGCTCGAGGTTCGCGGGCTCGTCCGGGAGCTCGCGCAGGGCCCGGGCCGAAGCCACGAAGGCCATCTCGGCGTTGTCGAGCTGGCCGAAATAGACCTCGGCCATCTTGCGCAACAGCCCCGCCCGCTCGCTGGCCTGCGGCTCTGCGGTGACCCGCGCCTCGAGCATCTGCACCAGCTTGAGGTGCTCACCTTCACCGGCGAAGACAGGCTCGAGCGTGCTGGCCGCTTCACCCTTCAATGGATTGTCTGAGCGCGCCATTTCTTCGAGTGCGCCGACGGCGCCCGCGTGAGCGGGCTTCCGGCGCAATACCTCCTGGAACGTCGTGAGCGCCCCTCGGGGGTCGCTGAGACGGGTGAGCTTCAACCGGCCGAGGCGCACGAGCAATTCCAGCGCCTCTTCTTCCTGGCCGCGGGCCTCTGCGTGCTGAATTTCCCGGCCGAGGAGCACTGCCAGCTCGGGCCAGGCCTCCGTCTCCGAGAGGATGCGCGCGAGGAACCGCGTCGCGTTCGGCTCTTCGGGCTTGCGCTCGAGGACCGCCTGGTAGCACTGCGCCGCCAGCGCCTTGTCCGAGAGCGTCTCCTCGGCGAGGTTGGCCAGCTCGAACAACAGGTTCACCTGCACGGTGACGTTGGTCTCGAGCCCCAGCTGCCGCCGCATCACGATCGACAGCTCGCGGAACTGCGAGGTGCGCCTGAAGATGCGCCCCAGCTGCTCCAGCACGAACATGTCTTTGGGGCTGCGGGCCAACACTTCGTTCCACGCCCGCGCCGCCAGGTCGAAGCGGGAGAGCCTGTCGCCGTAGACCACCGCGAGGCGGCGCCACAGCTCGCCCGCCAGCGGCTCTTGAATCCCCCGCTCCAGGGCGTCTTCGTAGGCCGCGGTCAGCTCCTCGAACGCGCCCAAGTCGGCCGCGAGGCGCTCGAGCTCTTCCCTCACCTCGGCGTGATCGGGCTTCTCCCCGAAGGCCTTGAGGCGGGCGGTGAGCGCGAGGTTCTTCTGCCCGATGGCCTCGCGCAGGTTCGCGATCTCGATCAGCACCGGAATGCGATTCTCGGGCTGCGCGGAATTGAGGCGCACGTCGAGCACGTCGACCAGCCGGCGCAGATCGTTGAGTTCCCTGAAGGCGCCCTCGAGCAGCCGCGCCGCTTCCAGGCGGGCGCTGTCCACCGTGAGCAGGCGCTCGAGCGCGGCGATGGTCTGCGGCTCGGTGCTCGAGAGCTGCAGCGCCGACCCGAAGGCCCGCAGGGCCTCGGCGTGCTGCTCTTCTTTCTCCAGAATGAGCCCGCGCTTGACCACGTGCTGCAGGCGCTCGGCGGGATCGCGGGTGCTCTCGACCAGCTGCGAGAGCACGTCGGCCTGCTCCAGCATGCGGCGGGTCTTGCCGAACAGGCGCTCGAGCGTGCCGAGCACCTCGCGGGTGCGGTTGATCGCCAGCGCCTGCTTGAGCACCTCGATGGCCTCGGCGTCGTCGCCGGCCGACTCGAAGGCCTCCGCCGCCTTGAGCAGCAGCTCGAAGCGCTGGGCGGGCGCGGTCGCCAACGCGGCCTGCTTGGCGTACACGTCTGACAGGCTCTTGGCGTTCTTCGACTTCTCGTAGAGGTGGGAGAGGC
>VFKJ01000682.1 GCA_009885595.1 Myxococcales bacterium
CACCAGGCGGCCCGCGAAGCCCGCCCCAACCGAAGAGTCGGCCGCAGCCCCTCCGGGCAGGCGGGCCCTCCTCTACAAGGTGGTGGAGCTCTCGAGCGTCGACGAGCACTCTATGGAGCGAACGCTCAACGAGTGGGTCGCCATGGGGTGGAAGTTCGAAGGAATTCAGTTCGCGATGCGGGAGTCGTCGAAGCGACCCTCGATGGCCTTCGTGTTCTTCACCCGCGAAGGCTCGCCCCTGCCCGAGCACGGCCACCCCGCGGAGATCGTCCCCCACCTCGAGGGCGAGCCGCGCGGTGAAGCCGAAGCGCTCGCGCACCTGCAGCGCCTCACCAACGAGGGTGATCCGATGCAGACGGCGTGGGAACGGCTGCACGGGCTCGCGGCCGCCGACAAGTCCGAGCCGGAGGAGTCGTGAAGACGCTGCGCATCGTGAAGGAAGGCGAGCCCTCGGGCTATCCCCGGGCCTCCCTGCTCCTGCGCGCCGGTGCGCGGCTGGTCGACTCTGCGATCGCCTGGGCGCTCTATTGGTCCACGGGCCCCGCGGGCGTGGTGATGGCGCTGCTCTACATTCTCTTCGCCGACGGCATGCTGCAGGGCCAGAGCCCGGGGAAGAAGATCTTCGGGGTCAAGGTGGTGTACCTGCCCACCCGCAGCGGCGCGCGTCACCGGGACAGCGTGCTGCGCAACGCGCCCTTCGGGCTGGTGATCATCCTCTCGATGATGCCGGAGCTGGGGCCGCGGGCGTTCTTCGCGGGGTTGCTGGTGATCGGCAGCATCGAGGCGCTCTTGTGCCTGCGCGACAAAGAGGGCATTCGCCTGGGCGATTCATGGGCCCAGACGCAGGTGATCGACGGCAAGGTCCAGGCAGATCAACCTCAGCGCGTCTCGGCTCAGCAGGAGAGCGGCGCCGAGGCGAGGTTGAAACAACAGACGACAGAGCTGCGGCGTGAATGACGCCCGGCGGTCTTAGGAGAGGCTCGTAACCCATGCGCATCGCGCTGACGCACAACTTGAGGCTGTCGGACTCCGAAGAAGAAGCAGAGTTCGACACGGAAGAGACGGTCAACGCGTTGGCCGCCGCGATCGAACGGCTCGGCCATCGCGTCGAGAAGATGGAGGTCTCGGGACCCGCGTCCCGCACGGTGGCGCGGCTCGAGGCCTTCTCGCCCGATCTGATCTTCAACACCGCCGAGGGGCGCCGGGGGCGCTTCCGCGAGGCCTTCTTCCCCGCGCTCTTCGAGGAGCTCGGCTTCCCCTACACCGGCAGCGACGCCTACGCGCTCGCGGTCACCCTCGACAAGCAGCTCTCGAAGCTCATCTTGCGCGAGGAAGGCGTGCGCACGCCCGGCTGGCAGTTCGTGGAGAAGGTCTCTGAGCTCAAGTCCGACGAGCTGCACTTCCCGGTGATCGTCAAGCCCAACTACGAAGGCAGCAGCAAGGGCATCACCCAGGACTCCGTGGCGGAGAGCGTCGACGAGCTCAAGCGCAAGGTCGCCCAGGCCCTGGAAAAATACCCCGCAGGCGTGCTGGTCGAGGAGTTCATCGCCGGGCGCGATCTCACCGTGCCGTTCCTCGAGTCGGTCGACAACGACTTCGACGGCGTGCTCACCCCGGTGGAGTACGTGATCGATCCGGAGCTCACCAAGGGCCGCCGGTATTCGATCTACGACTACGAGCTGAAGACCACCCGCGACCAGTCCGTCAGCGTGCGCGCACCGGCGGTGATCCCGGAGGAGATGAGCGAGCGCATTCGCAAGATGGCCCGCGCGGTGATCAAGAAGCTCGACTGCAAGGACCTGGGGCGCGTCGACTTTCGCCTCTCGGATGCGGGGGTGCCGTACTTCCTCGAGATCAACGCGCTGCCCTCGCTCGAGCAGGGCGCGGGCATCTACGCGGCCGCCGCGCTCGAGGGGCTGCACTTCGACGGGGTGATCGACGCGGTGATCCAGAACGCGGCCAAGCGCTACAAGATCAAGGACAAGCCGCGTGGGCTCTCTCGCGCCACCCGCCGCGGGCCGCTGAAGGTCGGCTTCACCTTCAACGTCAAGCGCATCAAGCCCACGGCCGAGGGTGAAGATCGCGAGGCCGAGTACGACTCGCCCACCACCCTGCAGGCGATCCGCGAGGCGATCGCCAGCCACGGGCACGAGGTGGTCGATCTCGAGGCCAACTCCGAGTTGCCGATGGTGCTCGCCAGCACCCCGGTCGACGTGGTGTTCAACATCGCCGAGGGCTTCCGCGGGCGAAACCGCGAGAGCCAGGTGCCGGCGCTGCTCGAGCTGCTCGACATTCCGTACACCGGGTCAGACCCCGCGACGCTCTCGCTCGCGCTCGACAAGGCGCTCGCCAAGCGCGTGGTGCGCGCCGCCGGCATCGACACCCCGAACTTCCAGCTGATGAACACGGGGCGGGAGCGGCTCGACAAGCAGTTCGTTCGCTGGCCGTTGATGGTCAAGCCGGTGGCCGAGGGCTCGAGCAAGGGCGTGATCAGCAAGAGCGTCTGTCACAACGAGACCGAGCTGCGCGAGGTGGTCAAGGAGATGGTGGAGCGCTACCAGCAGCCCGCGCTGGTCGAGGAATACATCGGCGGCCGCGAGTTCACCGTGGGGCTCTTGGGCGAGCGGCGGCCCGAGGTGCTGCCCCCGATGGAGATCGTCTTCACCGACAAGTCGGACAAGACGCCCATCTACAAGTTCGAGGACAAGCTCGAGGAGAACGATCGCATTCGCTACGAGGTGCCGGCGAAGCTCGAGCCCGCGCAGCTGGAGCGGCTGCGGGCGGCGGCGCGCACCTCGTTCATGTCGCTGGGCTGCCGCGACGTGGCGCGCATCGACTTCCGCATGGATGAGAACGGGCGGATTTATTTCATCGAGTGCAACCCGCTGCCGGGGCTGACGCCGGGGTGGAGCGACCTGGTGTTGATCGCCCAGGGCGACGGCATGGATTACCACACGCTCATTGGTGAAATTTTGTCGGGCGCGATCCGCCGCTACAAAGAGCGCGGCTCACGTCGTCGCGATCGGGCCGACGCCGACGCCGCCTGACCTCCCTCTCCCCCGCGGGGGAGAGGGTCGGGGTGAGGGGATTACCGTCGTACCCACCTGAGAAACCGCGCGAGCCAGCTCTGGTCTCTCAACGACTCCAGCCCATCGGCGATGGGCTGCAGCTCGCCCGTCTCCAGCACCCGCTGCAGCTTCGCCGGCCCCACCGGCGCCACCACGCTGAGCGCGGTGATCATCTCGGTCGCGCTCTTCGCCTCGAGCGCACCGAACGACCGCGCCGACATCACCCCGCGCAGCCCGTGCTCGATCACCAGGGGCAGGGTCTGTTCGAGCACCGCGCCCAGCACCGGCGCCTTCGGCGCCCACCCCAGCGACTCCACCAAAGCGAACAAGGCATCGCCGCTGCGCTCGACTGACCCGATCCGCACGCGCTCGACGCCCACCACCCCGATGCACGCCGCGTCCGCCGACATCCGCTCCGCGTCGGTGATCCGGCAAATGGTGCCGACGTCGTGCAGATCTTCGGGCCCGGGATCCTCCAGGCCGGCATCGCGCTGCAGCACCACCAGCACCTGATCTCCGTGCTCCGCCGCGTAGCGCAGCGCCGCCACCGAGCCAGGTCGGCCGACCTGGAGCTCGTTCACCGCGCCGGGCAGCAGCACTGCGTCTCTGGTGGGGAGCACGGCATAGCGCAGCATCAAGGCATTCTACCCCTCTCCCCAACCCTCTCCCCTGCGGGGGAGAGGGAGTACGGTCCGCGCATGTCGGCCTCGAAGCGGGTGCGTGCCCGCGAACTCGATCTCCCGCTGGGCCGCTTCAAGCCCGGCAAGTTCAACGCCATCACCGACGTGGAAGGCGTGCTGGTCGGGCACTCCACCATCATCGCAGGTGCGCCCGGCCCGCTGGTGGTCGGCAAGGGCCCGGTGCGCACCGGCGTCACCGCCATCATCCCCAACGACGGCAACATCTTCATGGACCGGCTCGCCGGCGGCGCCTTCGTGCTCAACGGCGCGGGCGAGGTCTCGGGGCTCACCCAGGTGGTCGAGTGGGGCCTGCTGGAGACGCCCATCATGCTCACCAACACCATGGCGGTCGGCGCGGTGAGCGACGCGCTCGCCCGCACCATGGTGGAGAGCTACCCCGGCATCGGCGACGAACACGACGTCATCATCCCGGTGGTGGGCGAGTGCGACGACAGCTACCTGAACGACATCGCCGGCCGCCACGTGAAGGAAGAGCACGTGCGCGCCGCGCTCAAGGCGGCGAGATCGGGGCTGGTGGAAGAGGGCGCGGTCGGCGGCGGCACCGGCATGATCACCTGCGACTTCAAGGCGGGCATCGGCACCAGCTCGCGCAAGCTGCCGCCCGTGCACGGGGGCTACACCCTGGGCGTGCTGGTGATGAGCAACTTCGGAAAGATGCACAACCTGCGGGTCGCCGGCATGCCGGTGGGCGAGGTGCTGGCGGAGAAGTTCCGCGGCATGCCACGGCGCATTCAGAGCTACGGCTCGATCATCGCGGTGGTGGCCACCGACGCGCCGCTGCTCCCGCATCAGATCAACCGCCTCTGTAAGCGCGTCTCCTTGGGCATCGGGCGGGTGGGCAGCTACGCCGCGCACGGCTCGGGCGAGATCGTGGTCGGGTTCTCCACCGCCAACGTGGTCCCGCGGCGCACCCGGAAGATGGTCTACAAGATGAAGATCCTGCTCGATGCCCGCCTCGACCCGCTCTACGAGGCGGTGATGGAGGCCACCGAGGAGGCGATCCTCAACTCCATGTGCATGGCCACCCAGACCGCCGGCGCGCACGGCCACCTGGTGCCTGAGCTGCCGCTCGACGAGGTGCGCCGCTTCGTCGACGCCACCCGGCCCATCTTCGCCTCGGTGAAGCTGCGCCCCGATCAGCCCGCGGTGCCCGCGATCGAAGACCTGCCCCTGGACTCCCAGCTGGGCTTCAACCTCGACGAGGCCCAGCCCACCCGCGTTCGCAGCGCCGAGGGGATGCCCTTTCCCACCCGCCCCCCGCCAGTCACCGGGGAGGGCGACGACGAAAGGTGATCGATCGACGCCCCCGGTTCTGGTACGCACCGCCTCCGTCAGTTTTCGGAACACTCACCCCAGGAGACCGCATGGCCAACAGCAAGTCGAAGCACCGCCGGGTTCGCAGCAAGATTCGCCTGAAGTGGAAGAAGCGCGCCGAGCGCAAGAAGGTCGCCGCCAAGGCCGCGACCACCGGCAAGAAGAAGAAGTAAGCAGCTTCAGGCTTTTCGAAAAACCGTACGGCTCAGCGCGAGGTGCGCTGGGCCGTAAACGTTTCGTCGACCTCGCAGGGCACGCCGCTGGCGGGCAGGGTGCGCGAGGTGAAGGTGCCCCGCAGCGAATAGCCCGCATCGCTGCTGTTCCCCTCGGGAATGGCGAGCGCCCGCAGCCGGTACGAGAGCGAGCCTTCCGAGCCCGAGAGGACCAGGTCGTAGGTGTCGTAGAGCGTGCCGCCCAGGTTCACGCCGCCGATCGTGGTCGTCACCTGGGTGTCCTTCTGCGCCAGCGCCCAGGACGGCACCCGGGGGCCGCTCTGAGGGCAGCCGCCATCGCCGGCCGGGCCGCCGTCGGCCCAGCTCACCGAGTACACCCCGTCGATCGGCGGACACGAGCGGCAGGGCTGCGCATCGCTGCAGGCGCCGAACACCACCACCGCCAGCCATGAGCCCAGTCGCATCGGCGGCAAGGTAACAGGTAGAAGGCGCTCCATGCTTCCCCCTCAGGTGGCCAGGCTCTTCGAGACCATGACGCGCGATCACGCCGGGCAGAGCGTGGTCTTCGACGCCGACGGCACCCTCTGGCGCGGCGACGTGGGTGAAGACTTCCTCCGGTACGGCCTGCACCACGGCTACTTCGAGGGCAGCTACGCGCACTACGAGGCGCTGCTGTCGCAGTCGGCCCCGCGCGCCTACGCCTACTGCGTCGAGGTGCTGCGCGATCAACCCCTGGCCACCCTCGAGCAGCGCTGCGCCGCCTTCTTCGCCGAGCGCTACGCCGGGCGGATCTTCAGCTTCGTGCGACCGCTGCTCGCGCGGCTCAAGGAAGCAGGCTGCCCGGTGTGGATCTGCTCGGCCTCTCCCTGGTGGACCGTGGTGCCCGGCGCGCTCGCGCTCGGCATCCCCGCCTCGCAGGTGATCGCCGCCACCTGCGAGGTGCGCGACGGCACGCTCACCGGACAGGTCTCGCCCCCGGTGCCGGTGGGCCCGGGCAAGGTGACGTGGCTGCAGCGCGCCTCGCTCACCCCCGCGCTCGCCGTCGGCAACGGAGACTTCGACCTCGACATGCTCGCGTTCGCCAGGCACGCGCTCGTCATTTCTCCCCCTGACTCGCACAACCAACTCGTGCTCGACGCGCGCTCCCGCGGCTGGCCCATTCTCAATGCCTGAGAAATGTCCTGTGTAGGACGGTTGAACACGTAGGCGGAATGACGGCATAAGGCGTCGCTCCATGCGCCCTTCGTCAGTGCTCGCGCTCGTCGTGCTGCTCGCCGCTCCAGCCTTCGCGCAGAAGGTCGTGATCCTCGAGCTGGACGGCGATCCCCAAGGCAAGCTCCGCTCGCAGATCGAGGCGGCCGTGCGATCGGCCGCGGTCGTCGAGCTGATTCCCTTGAAGGCCTTCAAGGACGCCGCCGCGAAGAAGAAGCTCAAGGGCGCGGCCGCGATGACGCCGGTGGGGGTGACGCGCGCGTCCAAGCTCATCCCGCTCGACGCGGCCGTGGGCGGCGAGGTCAGCGAGGGCACCTACAAGGTGCTCATCTACGATCGCGCAGGCGAGCAGCTGTGGACCAAGGAGCTCCCGGTGAAGAAGGGCCTCTTGAGCGAGGACTTCGCCGGCAAGCTCGCCCGCGCGATCGCCGCCGCCGCCGAGCAGGGCGCGGCCCGGGCCACCGCGACGCCTCCACCCGAGGACACCGGCGGCGGGGAAGAGGTCAGCGGCGGCCTCGATCTGACCCAGCCCGACAGCGGCGGCGACGTGAAGCCGGAAGATCGTGACGCCGATCTCGAAGATCCCAATCGCAAGAAGAAGCAGGCCCAGGTGCCGGTGAAGCTCTTCCGCGTCGGTCTCGCCGGCACCACCACGTGGCGCAGCCAGTGCCTGCGGCCCGGCGTCCCCTTCTGCAAGGACTACGAGCTGGCGGCGACGCCCCCCACGGGCATCTCGATCGACTTCACCGCGACCGTGCCGTACCTGGGCTTGCTGGTGTTCGCCGACGTGTTCCCGCTGGCACGCTTCGACAACCTCATCCTCCAGGGCTTCGGCGTGCTGCTGGAGTTCATGTACGGCCAGTCGCAGACCCGCATCGTCGAGGAGACCCCGCAGGGCCAGGGCCCCGACAAGATCGTCCGCAGCGACGACATCGGCTTCTCAGCGCAGCTGGCGTGGCGGTACCACTTTCAGCTGGGCTACGGCGATCCGCAGCCGGTGGGGTGGGCGGGCCTGCGCGGCGGCCTCGTGTCGCGCGCCTTCATGATCGATCCGGAAGCGGCCACCTCGCTGCCCTCGAGCCAGCGCGTTTACCCCACGGGCATCGGCTTCCCCGCCGTCGGCCTCGACGTCGCGGTGCCCCTCAACTCGTTCCTCCGCGTCGAGGGCACGCTGCAGTACTTCTTCAACCCTCGGCCGGCCGACGAGCAGATCCTCGGCTACGGCAACCTCGCTGATCCCACCGGGGGCGCCACCGCCACGGGCCTGGGCCTCGAGCTGGGCGCCACCGGCACCATCTGGGGCCCGATCGGCTACGTGGTGCGCTGGCGGTACATGGGCTTCACCGATCGCTATTACGGCCAAGGCCAGAAGTGGACCGTCTGCAACGAGCAGCAGTGCGGCGGCGTCGGCGAAGAGTCATTCCACTCCATCATCTGGGGCATCACGGCGAGCTATTGAGCTGTGTTGACACCACCTACCTGAATCCCTACGGTGCGCCGCCTTTCGCCCGGCCGCTAATTCCCAAGGAAATCTCCATGTCTCTCCGCACCTTGAGCGTCGTTTCCGTCGCCGCGCTCTCCCTGGTTCTCACTGCCTGTCCCGTCGACCCCACCAAGCCGGACGGTGGTGGCAGCACTTTCGATGCGGGCAATCCGCCGCCGCGTGAGGCGTGCTCGGGTGGCTGTGCCTCGAACCAGGTCTGTGACACCGCGAGGAAGACGTGCGTCGACGCCTGCGGCGGGTGCGACGCGGGCAGCTGCGTGAAGGTCAGCGACGGCGTGTTCCAGTGCCGCGAGGTGGCGGTGATGTGCAGCGGCAACCTGTGCGAGCCCGGCCAGGTCGCGTGCCTCGGCGGCGCCTGCGCGTGTCTGTCCAGCCTCTCCGGCGCGCTCGATACCTGCCAGACGGCGGGCAAGTGGTGCAACGGCCGGGTGTGCGCGAACCCCCGCTCGCTCCAGCAGTGCACCCCCGGCGACGCGCTCGCGGCCTGCCCCACGGGCTTCACCTGCCAGCCGGTCTTCGGCGACGACCTGGCCGTCTGCACCCGCACCTGCGCGGACAACAACGCCTGCCAGCGCGGTGAGCTCTGCTCGCGCGTCGGCTGCCTGCCCTCGGGCCTGTTCAGCGATCAGGAGTGCAACCAGAACATCCCCAACCCTGCCGACGGCGGCTGGCTCAAGGACGACGCGGGGGTCACCCTGCGGCTCACCGCCACCGTCGGCAACACCTGCCTGCTCAAGGACTCCGAGGGCGTGGTCACCGAGGCTGAAGGCAAGGGCACCGGCAACTGCACCTACGCGGTGTTCCAGTTCTGGACCGACGGCGTGTACCCGTTCGAGACCTGCCGTCCTCCGGGCACGGCCGCCGTGGGCCAGGCCTGCCGCGACGACTACGGCACGGGCACCCTCGCCACCCAGTGCGCGAGCGGCCTGCAGTGCGCGAAGACCAAGGGCGGCGACGAAGGGGTCTGTATGCGCATGTGCAACGCCCAGCCGCCCGCGCTCGGCTTCCCTCCCCAGCCTGAGTGCGGCGCCACCGAGGCGTGCGTGAACCTGCTGCGCTACACCGATCCGAACTCCAACGCGGTGCTCGGCGTGTGCATGAACAAGTGCAACGTGTTCGACGCGACCAAGAACACCTGCGCGAACGTCGGCACCACGCCGGCGAGCTGCGTGCCCACCGAGGCGAGCGGCGAGCTGGTGGTCAGCACCAACGGCGACGGCATCTGCGTGCCCCAGCGCGCGGCCATCGCGGCCTCCGGCGAGGTCTGCGCCGAGACCGATGCGTTCCGCGGCGCGGCCTGCGGGTCGGCGCAGCTGTGCACCTCGCTCGACGCGGACACCGCCGCCAGCTGCACCGCCGTGTGCGATCTCGACTGCAACCCGGCTGACGGCGGCACCGGCCCCACCCGCTGCGCGACCGAGCCCAGCGCCCGCTGCACCGGTGGGAAGAGCTGCAGGCGCGTCACCAGCACCACCGGCGCTCGCGTCGGGTTCTGTCTGTAAGAGCCAGCCCCTCACCCTGACCCTCTCCCGCAAGCGGGAGAGGGAACTACATCTGGATGAGGCCCTTGCGCAGGCCCTCGGTCACCGCTTCCACGCGGTTGGTGACCTCGAGCTTCCGGTAGATGTGCTCGAGGTGCGTTCGAATGGTCGCCTTGGAGAGGGTCAACATCCCCGCGGCCTCGCTGTTCGACACGCCCTTGGCGATCAGCTGAAGAATCTCGGTCTCTCTCGCTGACAACTTCTTGCCCTCGGGCTCTTCGCGCCCTGGCGGCTGGCTGGAGGTGGGCCCTGGGGCGGGCGGCGCCTCTCCCACCCGGAAGTGCTTGAGCAGGCGGCGCGCGAGGCTGGGCTGGATCACCGTGCCGCCCTGGTGCACCTCCTTGATCGCCTCCACCATCTTGTCGGCCGGCGTGCCCTTGAGCAGGTACCCCGACGCCCCCGCCTTCACCGCCTCGAGCACTTTGTCCTCCTCGTCGAAGATGGTGAAGATGAGGATCTCGATCTGCGGCATTTCGGCCTTCACCACCCGGGTGACGTCGATGCCGCTCATGCGCGGCAGCCCCAGGTCGAGCAACAGCACGTCGGGCTTGAGCCGCCGCACCTCTTCCAGCCCCGTCTCGCCGGAGAGCGCGGTGCCCACGATCGACAGCTCGGGGTGTCCCTCGAGCAGCTTGAGCTGGTTCTTGAGGATCTTCGTCTGGTCCTCCACCACGAACACGCGAATGGGAGGGGTGGTGCCAGGGCTCGCTGCGTCAGGGGTATCCACGCCGACTCCTTCGACTGTCTGAAGTCACGGCCCCACCGGGACCGTGAAGGTGATGTGTGAGCCTTCGCCGAGCTTGGCCTCGATGGTGACGTCGCCGCCGGCCTTCATGGCGCGCTCGCGCAGGTTGATGAGCCCGTAGTGCCCGGGCCGCGGCGCCGACGGGTCGAAGCCCTTGCCGTCGTCTTTGACGCCCAGCTGCACCGAC
The DNA here is from genome assembly GCA_009885595.1 of Myxococcales bacterium. Lineage (GTDB taxonomy): Bacteria > Myxococcota > Myxococcia > Myxococcales > Myxococcaceae > Archangium_A. The sequence continues at coordinate 10,446 of VFKJ01000682.1, forward strand.
TCGGGCCCGAAGTGCAGCTTCACGTCGACGTGCTGCGGCTGGGCGTGCTTGGCCGCGTTCGAGAGCAGCTCCTGCAGTACGCGGAAGAGCGCCAGCGAGGTCTCCGGCGCGAGCCGGCCCAGCAGGGTGCCGCTCCGCTCGAAGCGCACCGGCAGCTGGGTGCGATCGCCGAAGGTCTTCACGTAGTCCTCCACGCCGTTGGCGAGATCGAAGTCTTCCCGCATCATCTGCAGGCTGCGGCGCAGCTCTTCGATCGCCTCCTCGGCGGACTGCTTGAGGTCGGCGACCTCCTTCTTCACGGCCTCGTCCTTGGTCAGCTGCGCCACGTACTCGCTCTGGATGATGAGGGACGAGAGGCTGGCGCCCAGGCCGTCGTGGATCTCGCGGGCGAGGCGGTTGCGCTCCTCCACCACCGCCAGCTCCTTCAAGTCGCCCTGCAGCTCCACCACCTCGCGGTGCGCCGCCACCTCGCGCTCGTTCAGGTACACCAGCACGTAGATGACGATGAAGTTGAGGCCCAGGTACCAGATGAGCGTGAGCACCTCGACCGCGGTGGGGCTGCGATCGAGCAGCTGGTCGAGCCGCGCGGTGATGGGCAGGGCCAGCAGCGGCGGGAGGATCGCCAGCGGCTTGGGGTAGAGCAGGGCGAAGAGCATGGTGAACAGCAGCTGGGTGGCCAAGAGCGGGTTGGCCAGGCCGCCGCCTTCCTGCGGCTTGACCACCACCACCACCATCACCACCAGGTCGAGGCACAAGGTGATGTACGTGACGATCCGGCCGGCGCGCTGGTGGCCGAGCACCAGGTAGTTCGCCACGCTGTAGAGCAGCATGAAGACGTAGCCGCCGACGGCCAGCGCGGTGAAGTGGAAGTAGTAGCGCCAGATGGGGACCGCGAGGATCCCCAAGCCCAGCGAGAGGAACATCATGCGCGCGTAGAAGAGGGCGCGGGCCCTGGCGCTGAAGCGCTCCTGCACCCACGACTGGGCGGCGTCGGCGGGTGACACGTGCTGGGAAAGGCCTCGCTTCTCGAGCACGACGGCGACGCGAGCGCGGCGATCTTCAGAGTGCTGCAAGGTGCTCGTGAGTGTATCCATATCTCCCGGAGTACGGGTTCCATGTCGATTCCCAAGCGAGTGTTGATCGTCGGCGTCGGTGGGCTGGGTTGCCCGGCCTCGCTCGCGCTCGCGCGCGCAGGCGTGCCCGAGCTCACCCTCATCGATCCCGATCGGGTCGAGCTCACGAACCTCCACCGCCAGCCGTGGCACCACACCGCCGACCTGGGGAAGCCCAAGGTCCAGTCGGCCGCGGCCAGGCTGGGGGGCGCTTTCCCCAGCCTGCGCCTGACGCCGCTGCAGGAGCGCTTGACCGAAGCGAACGCCGAGCCGCTCTTCCGGGCTCACGACCTGGTGATCGACGCCACCGACGGGGTGGAGACGAAGTTCCTGCTCTCCGACACCTCGGTGCGCACGGGCACGCCGCTCATCTACGCGGGGGTGCTGCGCTTCGAGGGGCTGGCGATGCGCATCGAGCCGGGCGGCCCCTGCCTGCGGTGCCTGTTCGAGAACCCGCCCGAGGACGCGCCCACCTGCGCGCAGGCCGGCGTGCTGGGCTCGATGGCCGGGGTGATGGGGGGGCTGCAAGCGAGCCTGGCGCTGCAGGGCCCGGCGACTCGGGCCGGCGAGGCGATGCTCCAGGTGGTCGATGGCCGGAGCCTCACCTTCCGCGCGGTGAAGGTGCGAAGGCGGGCCGACTGCGCTGCGTGCGCTGAGGTAAAGGTGGCGCGCGATGCCTGACGCCACCCTCGACATCACCCGCGAGGTCTGCCCGATGACGTATGTGCGGGTGAAGCTCGCGATCGAGGCCCTCGACGAAGGCGCCACCCTCGAGGTGCTGCTCCGTGGGAGCGAGCCGCTGAAGAACGTGCCGCGCAGCGCGCAGGAAGAGGGCCACGAGGTGCTCTCCCTCGAGCCGCTCGACGAGGGGCGCGCGCGCCTGCTGCTGCGGGTGCACCACCCGGAGGCGACCTGATGCCGCTCCTGCATCGACTGCGCTTTCGCCGAGGCGCGTGGTCACGTCCCCAAGGAGGCCTGGAAGTGGGCCCCTCACCCTGGCCCTGTCCTGAAAGTCTCGCCCGGTGCTCGGATCGGCCCCTCACCCTGACCCTCTCCCCGCTGCGCAGGGAGAGGG
>VFKJ01000474.1 GCA_009885595.1 Myxococcales bacterium
CCGGTCGCGTATTCGTTCTTCGATGACATCGCGATGGCGGTGCGCCGGCGCAAGGTCCGCGACGTCGGCACCGTGGTCGAGAACACCAGCACGCAGGACGTCGGCGTGGCGGAGGTGAGCAAGTGAAGCGCGTGATGCTGAGCGTGGCGCTGGTCTCGATGAGCGCGGCGGCGGAGAACGTGAAGACCTTCCTCGACGCGGCCGAACAGGGCAGCGTCGATCTGCGCATCTCGGTGGAGCAGCGTAACCGCGCCGCGGCGGAGTACCGGCAGGCGTGGACCGCGTTGCTGCCGAGCCTCTCGGTGTCGGCGGGGTGGACCAACAACCAGTACGTCTCGGACAACCCGGTCTTCGCGGCGATCCTCCCGAAAGATCAGTACGACGCGAACTTCCGCTTCGAAGTTCCGCTCATCGATTCCACCCGATGGATGCGGATGTCTGCCGCGGGCACCGCGAACGAAGCGGCCGCGCTCCGCGAGCAGGTGATGCGTGACGCCATTCGCCGCCAGGTCGTGGCTTCGTACTACGGCTACGCGGCATCCTTGGCGGTGCGGGAGTCCTCGAGGAGGTCGGCCAATGTCGCGCTCGAGCAGCTCAAGCTGATGGAGATCCGCGCGAAGGTTGGCACGGTCACCGAACTCGACCTGCTCCGCGCCAAGGCAGAGGCGGGCCGCACCCGGCAGACGGTGGCCGATACCGATGCGCTGGTAGCGACTACCCGGCGCACCGTGCGCACCCTCACCGGCCTGCTCCCGCCCGAGACCCTCCCTCTCCCCGAGGACGACGTCACCCCGGTGGCGCCGCTGGAGGACCTGGAGGGCCGGCTGGAGCAGCTGCCTGGAGTCCAGGCTGCCGATCTCGACCGCAAGGCCGCCGGCAAGCTCGCCACCGCCTCCAAGCTGGCGCTGATCCCGATCGTCTCGGCCCAATTCACGGAGCGCGCCAGCAGCGCTAAGAACTTTGCCGGCCAGAACGTCGCCTACAACGCAGGCATCAACCTCGTGTGGAGACTCGACGCCCCCACCTTCATGGCCATGCAGGTGCAGGATGCCAACGAGCAGACCGCTTCGCTGGCCGGAGATCGCGCGCGGCTGCAGGCGAGGGATCAAATCAATTCCGATTGGCAGCGGCTTCAGGCGGCGCTCATCAAGATTGACGCGGCCGAGGCCCAGGTCGAAGCGGCCCGCCGGGCCGCCCAGGTCGCGAGGGACCGCTACGCCGCCGGCGTCGCCACCCAGGTCGACGTGATCACCGCCGAACGCGACGTCTTCGGCGCCGAGGTGAGCCAGATTCAGGCGCGCACCGAGCTGGCCACCGCGCGCGCGTCGCTGCGAATCAGCGCGGCGCTCCCGCTCGAATAGGCGCGACGTCAGACGACGTCGCACAACGAATCCCCCTCTCGCACTCGCAACGCTTGCCGCGCTCGCGCAGGAGCGCGCGCGGGGCGTCGCGCTGAGGTGAAGCAGCCACCCTTTAAGCCCGGTGCGGCGTCATGCGCGCCCGGGCTGAGGCGCAGCTTTCTCGCTGTGCGCGGTGACGCGTTCTCTCCCCGTCGAAACTGGCCTGCGCGATGCACATGGCCTGTCCCCGGCTGGCGAAATCTCCCAGCCGGGTCCGCCCCCGCGGGCTCTCCCAACTTCACCTCTCTTGCACCACCCACGAAGGGGCTTCCCTTGAATCTCTCCGTCCGCGTTCTCCTGCCGCTGTGCGCAGTGCTCTCCTTCGCTGCTTGCGAGGAGACCAATGCGATCACCGATCACTCCAGCACCGTCATCCCGGAGGAGCCCGCCGCCGCGGCCCCCAGCTGCAGCGATCAGCTCCTCAACGGAGAGGAGACCGACGTCGACTGCGGCGGCTCGACCTGCGCGCCCTGCGCCCTCGGGCAGCTCTGCAGCCTCGATCTCGACTGCGCCACCGCCCGCTGCCTGGCCGGGACCTGCACCCTGGCGGTGAGCTGCAGCAACGGAGTCAAGGATGGGACGGAATCCGACATCGACTGTGGTGGCACCTGCACGCCTTGCCCGGCGGCCGCCTCTTGTAGCGGCCCCAACGACTGCGCCTCGCGCGTGTGCACCAACGGCGTCTGCGTCGCGGCGAGCTGCACGGACGGCGTCAAGAACGGCACCGAGACCGACGTGGACTGTGGCGGCACCAGCTGCGGCGCCTGCCAGTCGGGCCAGCACTGCGTCGGGGGGGCTGACTGCCTCTCCGAGGTGTGCGGCCGCGGCGTCTGCTTCGCCCCCAGCTGCAGCGACGGCGTGAAGAACGGCGACGAGAGCGGGACGGACTGTGGCGGCGCGACCTGCGAGGGCTGTGGCACGGGTGGCAGCTGCACCAGCGGCGCTGACTGCGCCAGCGCGGTCTGCCTCGACGGCACTTGCCAGGCGGCGACCTGCACCGACGGCGTGCACAACGCCAACGAGACCGGCGTCGACTGCGGCGGCGGCACCTGCGGGGCGTGCGCGGACGGGAGCGGCTGCGTGAACGCCAGCGACTGCGTCAGCGCCGTGTGCGTCGACCAGGTGTGCCTGCCTGCCGCCTGTGTCGACGGCGTGCGCAACGGCCAGGAGACGGGCGTCGACTGCGGCGGTCCCCAGTGCGCCAGCTGCGGCACCGGCGCGGGCTGCGCGACCGCCAGCGACTGCGCCTCGGGCGTTTGCGCGATCGACGTCTGCCAGGAGGCCAGCTGCACTGACGGCGTGAGAAACGGCTCCGAGACCTCGACGGACTGCGGCGGCACCACCTGCGTCGGGTGCGGCCAGGGCCTCTTTTGCGGCCTCAACACCGACTGCCTCTCCGGCAACTGCGAGGGCGGCCAGTGCGGCCCGGCGATCCTCACCTCGGTCCTGGTGACGCCGGGTTTCACCTCGGTGCCCGCAGGGCGCACCTACGGCTTCTCCGCCATCGCCACCTTCTCTGACGGCACCACGCAGGACATCACCGCCACGGCCACCTGGACGAGCTCTGACAGCGCGCTGGCGCGCATCTCGGCCACCGGCCTGCTCGAGGCGCTCACCGCCGGCAGCACCACCGTCGAGGCGGTGTACGCGGGTCGAAGCGGGGCCGCCACGGTGGCCATCACCAACGCCGCGCTCGATCGGCTCGAGGTGACGCCTGCCAACGTCTCGTTGCCCATCGGCATGCTGCAGGCCTACCGGGCGACGGGCACCTTCAGCGACGGCCTCACCGCCGACCTCACCTCGAGCGTCACCTGGTCGAGTTCGACCGCCTCGGTGGCGAGCGTCTCGGCGAGCGGAGTGGCCAGTGCGCTCAGCGCTGGCAGCACCAACATCACCGCCACCCTCGCGGGCCTCAGCGGCTCGGCGCCGTTGAGCGTCAACACCATCTCCGTCACCTCCATCAGCGTGGCGCCGGCGCGGCTCACCCTGCCCCTCGGCGTGCGCACGGCTTACGTGGCCACTGCGATCCTCTCCGACGGCAACGCGCGGGACATCACCACCCTCGTCACCTGGTCGAGCAGCGCGCCCGCGGTCGCCTCGGTGCACCCGCTCTTCTCAGGGCTCGTCACCGCGCAGAGCGTGGGTGACACCACCATCACCGCCACCCTGGGCCCCATCACGGGCAGCGGCTCACTGACCGTCAACGACGCGACGCTCACGGGCATCCAGGTCTTCCCGGCCAACGAGACGGTCCCGCGCGGCTTCGAGCTGCGCTACGCGGCGGTGGGGCTCTACTCCGACGGCAACGCGTACGATCTCACCCTCACCGCCAGCTGGAGCAGCAGCGACGCCTCGGTGGCCACGGTGCAGAACCTCTTCCCCAACCAGGGGCTGGTCCGCACGTTGGGGCTGGGCACCACGCAGGTCCGCGCGACGCTGGACACCCTCACCGGCTTCACCGCGCTGACGGTGAATGACGCCACCCTCACCTCGCTCTCCATCACGCCTGCGGCCGCGACGTTGCCCATCGCCGCGCCGCTGCAGTACGCCGCCACGGGCGTCTTCAGCGACGGCCTCGCCCGGGACGTGACCGGACTCGTGCAGTGGCAAAGCAGCAACGTCACGGTCGCCACCATCAACAACTTCCCCGGCAGCCACGGCTTGCTGCTGTCGGTGGGAGCAGGCACCGCCACCATCACCGCCACGCTGGGGGGCCTCGCGAGCGCCGCCCAGCTGCGCGTCACCAGCGCGAGCTTCGAGAGCCTCACCCTCTCGCCGCCCACCGCGCGCATCGGCCTGCAGGGGGTGGTGTCCTTCGTGGCCACCGCCATCTACACCGACGGCACGGCGCTCGACGTCACCGAGCTCTCCGGGTGGACCTCGAGCAACGCTGCGGTCGCGGCGGTGCGCAACGACACCGGCTTCCGCGGCGTCACCGTCGGCCTCCACTCAGGCGCCGCTACCATCACCGCCAGCTTCAACGGCCACGCGGGCGCCGCGGCCCTCTCGGTGAGTAACGCCAACCTGCAGGACCTCTTCATCTCGCCCGCGGTGGTGCGCACCGGCATCGGCATCGACGTGCAGTTCAGCGTGTCGGGCATCTGGAACGACGGCACCACCGCTGACCTCACCCGCGTCGCCACCTGGAGCTCGTCGGCCAACGCGGTGGCGGTGATCAGCAACGCCATCGGCAGCCAGGGCCTCGCCACCACGCTCTCGGCCGGCGTCGCCACCATCGGCGCGGTTTGGGCCGGCAGCACCGACCAGACCACGCTGACCGTCACCAACGCGACGCTCAGCTCGCTCGCGGTCACGCCCGCGGTCAACACGACCGGCATCGGCGTGCAGGTGCCCTACCGCGCGATCGCCACCTTCAGCGACGGCACCACCTTCGACGTCACCCCGGTGGCGGCCTGGTCGTCGTCGAACAGCGCGGTCGCCTCGGTGAGCGGTGCCCGGGGGACGGTCGGCGTCGCGACCGCGCTCAGCGGAGGGACCACCACCATCACGGCCCAGCTGCGGCTGGTGAGCGGCAGCGCGCTCCTCACCGTCAGCAGCGCGGCGCTGACGGGCCTGCTGGTGACCCCCGCCGCGGGCATCATCCCGGTGGGGTACTGGCTGCGGTACACGGCGCTGGCCCAGTATGCCGACGGGCTCAGCATCGACGTGACGGAGCAG
>VFKJ01001024.1 GCA_009885595.1 Myxococcales bacterium
CGCCGCTGCGGCCCGACACCCGAATCGCCGCAGCCTTGCCGTCGCTGCCGTCGGCGAGCACTTCCACCTTGGCGGGCTCGAGCGCGGTGAGGAAGAAGGCAGGGAACATCTCGGTGAAGTAGTCGTTGCCCACCACGCCTGAGGTGGCGCTCGACTGGCCGCTGCGCACCAGGTCGATGTCGATGAGCGAGCCACCGAAGCTGCCGAAGCCGCGGCTGGTGCCCACGTTCTGGATGATCGCGTGGATGAGCCCGTTGCTGAGCTTGTAGTCACCGTCGGCGCCCGAGGCGCGCTTACCCCCGATGAGATCGGTGGCGTCTTTGGGGGCCGAGTCGACGTCGGCGAGCGCGCGGACGCCGCCGATCAACTCCACCCGGCTGTTGATCTGAAAAGCGCGCGCGGGGGCTTCGGTCTTCGTGCACGCGGCCGTGAAGCACAGCGCGCAAAGGAGCAGTCGTTTCATCAGCTCACCACACCGCGTGGAGCATCAGGTCCACGCTGTCGTTGGAATAGGTGGCCCGCGCCTCTTCGTTGCGGTGGGTGTACTGGAGCAGAACGCGGAACGGTAACTCGAACGGCTTCCAGCCGACCATGGCCGCCACCTCCATCACCTGGTCGTCCGGTTGGGCGGAGGACGGCTCGAAGTAGGCGAAGCGCGCGGCGGCCTCGAGGCCGGTGCCCAGGTGGAAGTAGCGCAGCTGACCGAGGAACCCGAGCGAGGAGTCCTGCGGCAGGCCCGCGAAGCTGTAGGTGGACGACTTCCCGAGGATCGCCGCCAGCGCGCTGAAGCCCATGTGGCTGGCGGAGAGGTCCGCCCCGTACGCGAGCTGGTTGGTGGTGAGGCGGTTGGGGCGGGCGCCCTCGGTGCGCTGGTTGAAGTAGCCGTTCACCCCGATGGTGAGGCGCTGGAGGATGTCGAGCTCGGCCCGCGCCACCGGCATCACGCCGTTGTTGTCGTTGAAGAGCTGGTTGAGCCCGTTGCCGTTGAACACGCCCACCGCGTACTTGAAGCCGATCATCTGGGTGCCCAGGCGCGCGCTGCCCAGCTGGAGGCCGACCTGGCGATCGGGCGCGAGCCCCGAGCGGGGGCCGAACGCCTCGGGCGGGTGGAAGCCGCCGGCCAGCACGGAGCGCGAGATGAAGGGAATCGAGCCGTCGGACTGCAGCATCTCGGCATAGTACGGCGGGCGGAACTGGCCGGCGCGCACCTGGAAGAAGTTCGCCACGTCGTACTGCACGTAGGCGTCGCGGACGTCGACGATGCGGCGACCGGTGAGCGGATCGAGCGGGTCGACCAGGGGCGCCGCGAGCTCGATCGAGGTGTCGATGGTGAGCTTGTCGATCGGGTGGAACGTGAACCCGAGCCGGAAGTCGGCCACCCGGAAGCCGCCGTTGCCGCCGACGAGCTGATCTTCCTGGAGGGGGAAGGCGTAGAAGACGCCGACGCGCGCGAAGCCGTTGAGCGTGAGCCGCTGCCACCACTGGGTCGTGGGCTTGATCGCTTCCGCGACGGGCGCGGTCGCTTCCACCTTCGCGACGTCGGGCGAGGTGGCGTTCTCCTGGACAGGCGTTTGACTCAGCGCGAGGGACAACACGAGGGCGAGCGACATGGTGTGGGCTTCTCCTTCAGCGATTCGGCGAAAAGACTTCGTCCAACGAGCGGCCCTGTGCGGCCGCGGGCGTGGGGATTCCGAGCAAGCGGGACATCGTGGGCGCGGCGTGGATGGGCTCGGTGGTGCCGCCCTGCCCCTTCTTCACGTTGGCGCCGAAGAAGACGAGGGGCACGGCGCGATCGTAGAGCCAGGGCGAGGCGTGGCCCGTCTTGTCGTGCACGCCGTAGGTCCAATAGGGCCTGGTGACGACGATCAGATCAGGCGAGCGCCCCACGAACGCCCCGCGCGCGAAGAGCCGGCCCTCAGGGGTCTCGGTCAGGGCGTTGATGGAGAGCAGATCGCGCACGCCGGGGACGGTGCGGGCGAGCTTGCGCAGGCGCGGCACCTGCGGCTGGGCCTTGGCGCGCAGCGCGGCGGTGAAGGTGAAGCCGGGCGTCTTGGTTCCGGCGAACCAGTCCTGCCGGCCGAGCTGCTCGTCGAGGTCCTGGTCGAGCAGGGCCTGGAGCGCCTTCAGGTTGACCCGGCCCGCGTCGAGGCCGCGCGCAAGGGCGAGCTCAGGCACGGGGGGAATGCCGTGATCGGAAGAGAGCACCACCACGTACTTGCCCTTGCCCACCAGGGTGTCGAGGCCGGTGAGCAGGCGGCCGATCTCCTGATCGATGTGGAGGTACTCGCTGAGGCCCTCGGGCGAGTCGGGACCGAAGGAGTGCCCGATGCGATCGTGGCCGCTGAAGCTGATGGTGAGCAGATCGGGGATCTCGTCCTTGCCCAGCCCCATCGCCTTCACGCCCTCGAGCGCGAGGTCGACCTCGGCGGTGTCGAGGGGCGCCTGGTTGGCGTGCGCCTCGGCGAACGGCTCGCTGTCATCGACGCGGCCTGGCGGCGGCAGCTGAGGTGACTTGCCGGTGGTGCCGCCCCCGGGGAGCCCCCAGGAGAAGGCGCCCTTGAGCACCTGCTCGGCGAGGCGGGTGTTGATGGGGGTGACGAAGGCGGGCAGCTCCTTCGCGTAGAAGGTGCTGGTGGTGAAGAAGGGCTTCTCGGAGTCGAACCACACCGCCAGCCCCGCGTGGCCCGCGCAGAGGATCGCCGAGCGATCCTTCGCGGAGATCGAGAGCGCGAGCGCCTTGTCGTCGGCGGCGCGGGTGGCGTCGGCCAGGGTGGGCGCGCGCAGCCAGGTGGGCGCGGTGCCGTCGCGCTCCTTCGGCTCGCGGCCGAGGACCTTGTAGTGAGGGTCCTGGGTGGAGAGGGTCGGCTTGCCGGTCTCGCCGTCGAGCCAGTCGTTGCTGACGATGCCGTGCACTTCGCCGTACGCGCCGGTCAGCAGGGTGGCGTGTCCCACCGAGGTGATGGTGGGCGCGGCCTCGTAGCGCGCTTCAAAGAAGGTGTAGCCCTCGGTGGTGAGGCGCTTGATGCCGCCGGTCACCTTCGACATCCGCGCGTTGAAGGAGTCGGAGGAGAGCTGATCGATCACGATCACGACACCGAGGCGGGGACGCTCAGCGAGGACAGGAGTCGCCGCGAGCAGGAGGACTACGACGCCGAGTCGAGGCACGGCCCCGGCTTCTACCTGCGTTCCCCCGGCGAGAAAGCAACTTCCGCGTGTCGTTCACCACTGCCGCGTGAAGAGCTGCACGCGGCCGTCGGGGGTCTCGCAGCTGATCGCGCTGCGGCGATCGTTCCAGGTGAGGAGGTACGGCCTGGGCGCGCCCTTGAAGCGCATGGTGTTGCCATCGCCCTCGAGCTCCTGGAAGGGCGTGCTGGCGTTCGCCCGGTAGAAGACGCGTTTGTCGAACACGCGCAGCTCTTCTTTCGACTTGGGATCGAGGTAGGCGCCCGAGCGGGTGGAGAACGCGGGCGGCATCACCTCGAGCACGCCGGCGGAGGTGAGCTTCGCGCGCTGCTCGGAGGTGATCTTGAGGTCGCCGGGCAGCCCTTCCTCGTGCATGGGGAGGGTGATCTTGATCAGGCGGGAGATGACGCCGGACTGGTCGAGCGTGCTGAGGTCGGTCTCGGTGCCGGCCTCGCTGGCGGAGTCGAGGTGGAAGCTGAGCGCGCCGAGCAGCGCGTGCTTGTCGTCGAAGGAGAGGAGGAAGGTCTCCTTGCCGTTGGCCATGGGCATCTCGACGTCGGAGCGCAGGAGCAGCAGGCGGTAGCCGGTGCGTTGAATGGTCGCGACTGCCCAGAGCGCTTTGGTCTCGCCTTCACCGGCGCGGGTCTTCGCGGCGCGCAGGGTGGCGAGCTGAGGCGAGGTGTCCTTGAGCAGGCCGAGGGCTTCGAGGTCAGCGGGGGTGAGCTTCGATTTCAGCTCGGCGGGTGCCTTGATGGTGACGGGGAGCGTGCTGACGGGGAACTTCTTGAGCACGTCCTCGAAGGTGGGCTTCTTCGCGAGGGCCGTGGTGGCGAGGAGCAGGCACAGCGCGGAGCGGCGGAGCATCGGTGTGCACACTCGCAAGGAATCAGGTCACTGCAAACTGCCCTGAGGAACGTGGTCGTTGATGGATCCAGGCCGTGCTCGACCTGAACAGGCCCTCCAGCTTCGGGCGAGGACGCTCGAGGGGCGAAGTGTCAGTGCCCCATGCGATGAAGGTCGTGCGGTGCTCAACGGGGGAAGGAGCGAGGAATGCGCAGGATGCTCGTGTTCAGGCAGTTGTCGGCAGTGCTCGATGACAAGTTGGCCGAGGTGACGCGCGGGGCGAACTTGACGCCGCAGGACGTTCTGGTCTTCGCGTGGATGGAGCAGAAGCCCGGAATCTCCGGGAGCAACATCGCGCGCCTCGTGGGCCGGAAGCGGCAGAACACCCAGGCTTCCCTCGAACGCCTCGAGCGGCGAGGCCTGGTCCAGAAGTTTCCGGCGTCCTACGCAGACCGCAACGTCGGTTGGGGGATGACGGACAAAGGCGCCGAACTCTGGGGCGAGCTCGTGCGCGACTTTCGGCTTCAGGACGCGATGCTCGAGCGCTACGGGGTCACGGACAAGGTCCTTGACGGACTGGAGGAGTTGATCACGCGCCTGACTCGCCACCCAAACACGACCTTCAGCCCGGGGCTCATCGAAGTACCCAAGGATGAGAAGGTCCCCGCGTGGGATGTGTGACGTCCGGCCCCTGCTGAGACGAGGTCCCGGGCGGGGTCGCGTTTCCAGCGCGTCATGGACCATTACCAAGGTGTCATGGTCCATGACGCACCTGGAGAGTTCCTGACCGGAGGGCCCTCGCCTCCCCCGCCCGTCGTCATGGACCATGACACCTTGGTAATCATCCATGACGCCCCGGGGAGAGCGGCCCCGACCTCCGACCTCGTCACATGGCGCCCACGGACCTCCACGACTCCTGAACGCTCAACGAACCGAAGCTGGCGTCACCAGGTCAAAGAAAGCCACGCAGTGAGGGGCCTGTGCGCGCGAGGCACCGCCGTGAGACGAGACCCGACCGCCTTC
>VFKJ01000649.1 GCA_009885595.1 Myxococcales bacterium
AAGACCGAGTCGCTGGGCGACGAGTCGTTCATGTCCGAGGCCGACCTGGCCGACCTGCTGGGGATGCAGCGCCAGGGCCCGCAGAAGCTGCTGGGCTACTACACCGCCGAGGGGCTCGAGTACGCGCTCGAGCGCTACCGGCTGCTGCCCATTCTCCGCCGGCTGGGCTTTCACAACCTGGCCATCGTGTTCGACCGCGTCTCGCCTTACGAGCGCGCCCGGCTGCGCGGCACCGACGCCACCACCGGCAAGGAGCACGTGCTGATCGAGCTCGAGGTCGATCGCCGCCGCCTGGGCACCGGCACCTTCCTGTTCGTGAACTGGCTGTCGCTGCGAAACCCGCGGGCGCACTTCTCCAGCCTTCGCCCGCAGCTGCCGGGGCAGGAGGTGCCGGGCTTAGGGCTGGCGCGCGAGATGTCGCAGCTGCTCACCCTGATGGCCAAGCGGCTCTTGCTCGACGGCGTCGCGTTCCGCCCGTCGTGGTTCCACATGGCCTGGGCCGCCCGGCACGACGCCCGCTTCGTCGACCCCGCCCGGCAGGGCCGCTTCGAGGCGCTGGTGCGTGACTTGAGCTCGGTGCCCCTGCTGCACGCCACCCGGGCGCTCGCGGAAGGCAACGTGAAGCTCAACGGCGAGCCCTACCCGTGGGAGCCCGACGAGATGGTGCGCTGGCGCGAGGAGAAGGACATTCCCGATGACGCCGCCGCCGTGGCCGCCGAGCGCGAGCGGTGCCACTTCACCCTGTGACACCAGGAGAAATCTTCCATGGGCGTTCCGATGACCGTTCGAATCGTTGGCCTGGACTGCCAGCTCACCCACGAGCCCTCGGGCGCGGTGATCCGCACCGTTCCCCCGAAGGACAACGGCGGTGACGGCTCGAGCTTTTCGCCGACCGACCTGGTGGGCGCAGCCCTGGCGTCGTGCGCCCTGAGCACGATGGCGCTGCTCGCCCCCCAAGAGGGGCTCACCTTCGGCGAGGCGAGCGCGCGGGTGGTGAAGGAGATGGTGGGCCCGCCGCGCCGCATCGGCTCGCTGGCGCTGGAGATCACCATGCCCGCGGGCACGAAGAGCTCGGAGCGCGCCCGCTTCGAGGAGATCGCGCGCACCTGCCCGGTGGCGAAGAGCCTTCACCCCGAGCTGCAGCTGCCGATGACCTTCGTCTACCCCTGAGTGCCGGTGCGCTGATCGCGCGGCACGTCGTTGGGCACCACCAGGCGCAGCTGGGAGGCGGTGAAGCTCTTCGCGTCGACCTCGCGCTCCAGGTACGTGTAGCCGGCCAACCCCGCCTCGTAGACGCGGAGGATCTGGCGCGACTCGTCGAGGGTGATGCGCCCGGCCCGCAGCGCGGTCTCGGTGAAGCCGCGCATCTTCGCGATCAGATCGTCCTTGTTGTAGGCGACGTAGTTGAGCACCTCGGTGACCGTGTCGCCTTCGACGACGCGATCGATGAGGTAGCCGCCGCCGGGCGCGAGCGAGACCTGGATGGTGTTGGTGTCACCGAACAGGTTGTGCAGGTCGCCCAGGATCTCCTGGTACGCGCCCACCAGGAAGATGCCCAGGTAGTACTCGTCGTCGTTGAGCGCGTGCACCAGGAGGTCGTCCTTCACCTCGCGCTTGTCGATGAACTTCTCGATCTTGCCGTCGCTGTCGCAGGTGATGTCGGCGAGCACTGCGCGCCGGGTGGGGCGCTCGGTGAGGCGGTGAATCGGCATGACGGGGAACAGCTGATCGATCGCCCACGAGTCGGGCAGCGACTGGAAGACGCTGAAGTTGCAGAAGTAGGTGTCGGACAGCAGGTGCTCGAGCGTCTCGAGCTCCTCGGGTAGGTCGCCCGCTTCCTTCGCGATGCGCAGGACCTTGTGGCAGATGCTCCAGAAGAGGTTCTCTGCCAGCACCCGCTGCTCGAGCGTGAGGTGACCCAGCGAGAACAGGGTCAGCACCTCGTCCTTGTACTCGGTGGCGTCGTGGTAGGTCTCGAGCAGGTTCTTGTTGGTGACGTCTCGGAAGGCCGCGTGCAGGTTCTTCACCACGTGCGGCGCGGTGTCCGGCAGGCCCTCGGGCATGGGCGGCACGTCGAAGCCGCTGTTGCCCAACACCTCGGTCACCAGCATCGCGTGGTGCGCCACCACCGCGCGCCCCGACTCGGACACGATCGTGGGGTGCGCGACGGCCTCTTCGTCGCAGACCTCGAGGATGTTGTAGACGACGTTGTCCGCGTACTCCTGCACCGTGTAGTTCATCGACGAGTGAAAGGTCGATCGCGAGCCGTCGTAGTCCACCGCGAGCCCGCCCCCCACGTCGATGTACTCCACCTCGTGCCCGGCCTTGCGCAGCTTCGCGTAGTACCTCGCGGCCTCGCGCACCGCCCGCTTCATGATCAGGATGTCGGGCACCTGCGAGCCGATGTGAAAGTGCAGGAGCTTGAACGCCGAGGACATCCCTGCCTCGCGGAGCATGTGCGTCGCCTCGAGGATCTCGATGGTGCTCAGC
>VFKJ01000794.1 GCA_009885595.1 Myxococcales bacterium
GAGGGCCTCACCCAGCTCGAACGGGATCACCTCGTCCTTCGTGCCGTGGACGATGAGCGTGGGCAGCTTCAACCCCGGCGCCTTCGAGGCCGAGTCGAACCGATCGCGCATCAAGAGCGAGGTGGGGAGGAACGGAAACGCCTTCGCCGCCACCGCGGGGAGCGAGGTGTACGGGGACAAGAGCACCAGCCGCGTGCCCCACCCGCGCGAAGCCATCGTCACCGCGACCCCGGTGCCCACGCTCTGGCCCACGAGCACCAGGCGGGATCGATCGATCTTCAAGGAGCCGATGAGGTGCTGCAGCGCGGCCTCACTCGCCTCCACGAGGGAGTCTTCCGAAGGCGCGCCGGCCGCGCCCGGGTAACCCGGGTACTCCACCGCCACGAAGCTCACGCCCCGCCCCGCCCACGCTCGCGCCAGCCAGCCCAGGTGCCCCACCTGCTCGCCATTGCCGTGGAAGTGCACCACCACCGGCCCGTCGCCGGGCAGCAACCTCCAGAGGAAGAAGGTGCCGCCGGGGACCTCTTCCCGCTGCAGGCCGTCGTTGACCCGCGACAGCTCCGTCGGCGCGGGGAAGAGCAGCTTACGTTGCACCCCGAACATCAGCCCGCACAGCGCGAGGTAGCAGGCCCCCAACGTCCCCAGCACGAGGAGCACGCGGCGCCTCACCAGACGAACGGAATCAGCGCGCGGCGCCCCGCCGGGTAGTCGGGAAACTTCTGCCGGTACCAGCGGTGGTTGGACAGGGCCCGCGGCGCCAGGTTCGCCACCGTGAAGGCCGCGAAGGCCCAGCCGGCCAGGGTCTGCGCGGCGATCGCGAAGCCCACCCACTCGAGGATCTCACCGAAGTAGTTCGGCGCGCTCAGCCAGCTGAAGAAGCCGCCCTTGGGGATCAGGTACCCCGTCTCCCCCGGCTTGCGCAGCCCGCGCAGCACGTGATCGGAGTGAAGGTTGACCCCCATTCCGAACACGAAGATCGAGAGCCCCAGCACCAGCGGCAGATCGATCGCGCGATCGGTGAGCGAGACCGCGTTGCCCACCGCGTTGAGCACGTTGAAGACGATCGCCATCAGCACGGTGAGCAGCGGCTTGCGCCGGTTCTCGTCCCGCATCAACAGCGAGAAGACGAAGGTGCGCTGCGCGTAGTGGACGAGCCAGGCGACCCCGAGCACCAACACCACCGGCGTGCCGAACCGCGGGTTGAGCCACCACAGCGCCGCGAAGAGGAAGAACGAGAAAGACTCCATCAGCACCCACGCCACCTTCGCCGGCATGGTGGGGCCCCACCCCGGCCGCCCGTATCGGCCGTAGGGCGCGGGGACGAAGAAGAGGAGCGGGAAGACGATCGCCGCGAAGAGGAGGACGACCCACGGGGCAGCGGCGGCGAATTGTTGGAACTGCGGCGACACGGGTTCGACCCCTCTCCCCAACCCTCTCCCCCACAGAGGGAGAGGGAGAAGAGAAGCTTAGCTGTGCCCGAACGCTTCGTCGGAGATCTTCATGGGCGACTCGTCTTCCAGCAGCGCCACCTCGGCGTGGTGCTTCGCCTCGGGCAGCACGTTGCGCGCGTACCAGAGCGCCGAGTACCGCTTGCCCTCGTAGAACGAACGATCGGCGTGGCCCTCGGGCAGCTTCGAGAGCGACGCCTCGGCCTTCACCCCGGCGTCGAGCAGCAGGTAGCTGACCGCCAGCTGCGACATCATCAACAGGAAGCGGTTGGCCACCAGCGGCACCAGGTCGATCTTCCCGGCCTGCGACCAGCCCATCATGTTCATCGCCACGCCCATGATCGCCTCGGAGGCGCCGGTGAGCGACTGCACTTCCTTGCCGAAGACCGGGTGATCCTGGTGCGCCTCGACGAAGTTCGAGAGGTCACCGATGAAGCCCTGGAAGTTGGCCCCGCCGTTCTGGCCGAGCTTGCGGGCCACCAGATCCATCGCCTGGATGTGGTTGGTGCCTTCGTAGATGCTGAAGATCTTCGCGTCGCGCGTGTACTGCTCCACGGGCCAGTCCTTGAGGAAGCCCGCGCCGCCGTACACCTGCTGCGCCACCGCGCTCAGGCGGAAGGCCTCGTCGCTGCTGAACGCCTTCACCAGCGGCGTGAGCAGCTCGACCTGGCCCATGTGATACGCGGCCTTGTCGTCGTCCTTGCCGGCGAGCACGGCCCACTGATCGCGGTGCGAGGCGAGCTTCACCACCAGTGAGCGCAGCCCCTCGGTGGTGGCCTTGAGCTCGAGCAGCATGCGGCGCACGTCGGGGTGCTGCATGATCGACACGCGCGGGGCCTTCGGGTCTTTCCACTGGGTGAAGTGCGAGCCCTGCTTGCGGTCCTTCGCGTACTCCAGCGCGTTCAAGTAGGCGCTGCCGGCCACCGCCACGCCCTGGATGCCGACCCCGATGCGCGCGGTGTTCATCATGCGGAACATCTGCGGCATGCCCTGGTTCTCGGCCGCGCCCACCAGCTCGCCCAGACAGCCGTCGTTCTCACCGAAGTTGAGCGAACAGGTGGCCGAGCCGTTGATGCCCATCTTGTGCTCGATGCCGGCGACGGTGACGTCGTTGTCCTTGGAAAGCGAGCCGTCGGCGTTGACGCGCACGCGCGGCACGATGAAGAGGCTCAGGCCCTTGGTGCCCTGGGGCGCGCCCTCGATGCGGGCCAGCAGCAGGTGAATGACGTTCTCGGCCAGATCGTGATCTCCGCCAGAGATGAAGATCTTGGTGCCGGTGATCTTGAAGGTGCCATCGGGCTGCCTGACCGCCTTGGTCGACGCGCTGCCGACGTCGGTGCCCGCCTGCGACTCGGTGAGGCACATGGTGCCGCCCCAGGTGCCGTTGAACATGCGCTCCGGGTAGAGCTTCTTCTGCGCCTCGGTGCCGAAGTGGCCGATGACCTCCGCCGCGCCGCCGGCCAGCCCCGGGTACATCCCGAAGGCGGTGTTGGCGCCGCTGGTGATCTCCTCGACCACGGCGTGCAGCGCGTAGGGAGCCGCCTGGCCGCCGAACTCCTTGGGCACGCCGACCTGCCTGATGCCCGCCTCGAAGAGCTTCTTCCAGGCCTCCTTGAAGCCCGTCGGGGTGATCACCCGGCCGTCGACGACCTTGCAGCCTTCGCGATCGCCCGAGCTGTTGAGCGGCCCCAGCACCTCGGTGGAGAAGCGGTACGCTTCCTTGATCACGGCCTTCGCGGTGGGTTCGTCCCAGTCCGCGTAGTCGCCTTTTCCGGCGAACGCGTTGAAGTCGTATTGCTCGAACAACACGAAGAACAGCTCACGGAGGTCAGCCTTGTATCGATTGATGCCTGCAGACATGAACAGCTCCTTCGAAGGGACGAACGCTACGAAATGACGTAGCGCGTCGCAGTCTCGGTGAGCTTTGATTTCGAAGTCAACGGCGGACGACGCAGTGCGTTGAAGTTCTTCTACTTCCTCTTCGCTTTCGCAGGCTTGGCCTTGCGGGCGACCGCCTTGCGCGCCGGCTTCGCGGCCCGCTTGGGCGGTTTGGCGCCCGAAGGTTTGGCGGCCCGCGGCGGTGCTTTCCGGGTCGGCTTGCGCGCCTTGGCGGACCTGGCGGGCTTCGCGGGGGAGGCCGTGGGGGGCGGCGTGGGCTGAGCGCGGATCGACTCCCGGGGGACGTTGACGACGAGCGGCGGCTGGCCGAGGCGGAAGCGGTTCTCGTCTTCCACCGAATAGAAGACCTTCAAGGTCACGTTGCCGCGAATGACGAGGCCGCCGGTCTGGTTCTCGGCCCAGACGTCGAGCTCGAGGAAGTACTTGCCGTCCTGCCCGTGGCGATCGGCCACCCGGCCCTTGCAGACCAGGGTGTCACCGGGCCACAGCATGCGGGAGAAGCGGCAGGACAGGCGCTTGACGTGCGCGCCGCGGGCCCAATCACCGACGAGCTGGCCGAGGAAGCCCATGCCGATGGTGTTGGGCGCCACCACCGAGGGCATGCCGGCGGCGCGCGCGGCGACCTCGTCGACGTGCACCGCGTTGAAGTCACCGGTGGCGCCGGCGTAGCGGGCCAGCTGCACCCGATCGATGGGCGACTTGGCCATCGCGGGCAGCTCGTCCCCGATGCGGATGTTCTCGAAATACAGTTTTCGCGGCGGCATCAGGACTCCCTCGTGGCGCGCACGACCCAGGTGCGGCGCACCTTCAAGACCAGGTGCCCGCCCTCGTCGCGGCCTTCGTCTTCGATCACCGCCACCTCGACCCGGCCGGCCGGGCTGGGGCGCTCGCCCACCTCGACCACCCGGCTGGTGAAGAGCAGGCGATCGCCGGCGACGATCGGGCGCTCGTAGTCGGCGCTCCACTCGGCGAGCAGCAGGTGCTTTCCGGGCACCCCCAGCAGCTCGCGCAGGTCGACGCTGGCGGTGAAGGCGAGCGGAAACGAGGGGGGGGCCACGATCCCCGGGAAGCCCGAGGCGCGCGCGTACTCCGCGTCGAAGTAGCTGGGGTTGTAATCGCCCAGGCTCTCGGCGAAGCGGCGAATGGCACCCTTCTCGACTTCACACAGCGTTGGCGGCGTCGTGCGTCCCACGGCGTTGCGGTCGAGCATCGGTTGTTACGCCTCCTTCTTCTGCGAAAAGTTCAGCGGGCTGCGGGCAACTCCAGGACGGTGAGCAGGCCGGGCTGGGCGGACGACACCCGGGGCGCGGCGTTGACGACGAGGTTGGCGGTGGCGCGATCGCCGGCGAGCCCGCCGGGAATCGACATGCGCACGGGCGGGTCGGCGTCGAGCTCGATGGTGTCGCCCGGCTCGTCGGCCCCGACCGCGATGGTGAGCTCGAGGCGCACCCGCTCCTGACCTTCGGACAGGCCCACCGCGACCTGGTGAATTCCGGCGACCCGGCCCTTCTTCACGGGGAAGGCGCCGCCGGTGATGTCTTCTTCGGCGAAGACCGGGGTGAGCTCTTCTTCGTAGTCGTCACAGTCGAGGCCCAGCCCCAGCGCGCACAGCGCGGCGGACTCGACCAGGCCCACGTGACCCACCGCGTCCTTGTCGACCAGGGAGAAGAACTCGTCTTCGGTGAGGCCCGCGCCCACCTTGCGCTGCAGGCCGGCGCGGCGGTTGCGGGCGTCGACCACCCGGGACACCTTCGCGTGGCGCACGTTGCCGCAGATCTGCCCGAGGGTGGCGACCAGGCGATCCATCACGAAGCCGGGGTTGATGCCGGTGCCGATCACGGTGGTGCCTGCGCGCTGCGCGGCCTCGTCGATCTTCTCCGCGAGCGCGGCGTGGTTGAACCAGGGAAAGGCGAGCTCTTCGCAGGTGCTCACCACGTGCATGCCGAAGTTGAGCGCCTCGAGCACCTGGTCGGTCACCTGCGGCAGCTTGGAGCCGGTGGCGTGCAGCAGCACCACGCCGCGCCGCCGCCCCACCGCTTGCCCGATGGTCGCGCTGATCTTGAAGGTGCCCGCGGGCAGCCCGAGCACGTCGGAGAGTTTCTTCCCCGCCAGCGAGGGCGACTTGTCCACGGCGCCGATGAGCTCGAGCTCTTCTGACTGCAGGGCCGCGCGGGCGATCTCCTGGCCGATGAAACCCAGGCCCATCACCACCACCGGCACCGGACCTTCTGCCGAGCCGACAGATTTCCTGGTCGCTGCGCCCTCGCTTCGCTGCGGTCCTGCCTTGTCTGGCGCACCGCCAGATCGGCTGCGCTCCGGCTTTTTCTCGTTTCGCGCCCCCGCTGGGGGTCCACCTCTCGCCATAGATGTCGAGAATGGTACGCGAGCAGATCCATCGGGCGACAAAGTTTCCGGCCCTCCCCCCTCGGAAACCGGTGTGTGCCTTCATCGCACCCACCCCGAAAACGAAGTGTGGCTAAGGTCCTGACCCCGCATGGCTGCCCCGATCGAGCGCTTTCTGATTGTGGACGACGACGCCTCGATCACTGACGCCATCTCCAAGGTGGTGAGGTCGATGGGCTTCGAGGCGATCGGTCACACCGACCCGCGCGAGGCCGCCAAGGAAGTGGCCTTCGACCTCATCATCACCGACTTCATGATGCCGCACATGTCGGGGGTGGAGCTGCTGCACGCCCTGCGGGTCAGCCGGCCTGAAGCGGTGCGGCTGCTGATCACCGCCGCCAATGACTTCAAGGTGGCGATGAAGGCGGTGAACGAGGGCGAGGTCTTCAAGCTCTTGAGCAAGCCCTGGAGTCTCCACGATCTGCGCTCGGCCATCACCCAGGCGGTCGAGTACCACCGGCTGATCCAGGACAACAAGCGGCTGACGAAGGAGCTCGGGCAGCGCAACGCCGAGCTCACCCAACTCAACGCCACCCTGGAACAGCAGGTCACCGAGCGCACCACCGGGCTGCTGGAAGGCATGATCCGCGCGCTCGACTACC